>DASVWD010000095.1 GCA_036389795.1 Longimicrobium sp. | reverse complement strand
GTGCGCTGTGACGGGCTTCGGTGCTCGCCGCGGGTAGCCCCCCTCCCCGGCCCTCCCCCCGCTGCGCGGTGGGAGGGAGAACTACAACCCGTTTCATCCTCCGTGGTCGCGCGCAGCGCGGTGGAAGACTCAGGATGACATCTCCTTTGCACAATCAATCGCAGAATTGGGTATCACACGGAGGAAACGGAGTTAACGGAGAACTGCGAGGGTTCTCTGTTGACTCCGTTGACTCCGTGTGAGGCCTTTCGCCGTTCCCTGGAAAATTGTATCAGCAGGTCGGCACAGCCTCTTGGGCGGACGCGGGGTGAAGCGGAAGGGCCCGCCCACCGGGAGGTGGACGGGCCCGTTTCCGGCCGCCGCCGCGCGGGCGGCTCAGGGCGCGGCGATGGGGGTGCGGACGATGAAGATCTTCTCGCCGTCGCGGAACGCCAGGCCGTCGCTCCCCCAGCGGACCAGCCGGTAGCGCATGTTCGCGGGGTGCTCGTTGCCCAGGGCGCCGACGTGGAACGACCCCAGCGTGGTGAAGTGGTTCATGTCGTAGACCGTGACCGTCCCGCCCATGTCCAGCACGAACACCCGCCCCACCGCGGGGTCGGGCACCGCCGCCAGCGCGAAGGCGTCGACCGTCATGGCGCCCACGCGCACGTGCCGGCCGGGATCGACCACCGCGCCCTTGTCGGAGTACACGCGCCCCGAGGCGTAGTGGATCCGCGCCGCGAAGCCGGAGATCAGGTTCTCGCTGGACCGGGTCTCCTGCAGGCCGCCCGTCAGCACGCGGTAGGTGCGGAAGCCGAACTCGGTGTTGTCCTTGTTGTAGGCGTAGAGCTCCAGGCCGCCCTGGCCGAACGTGATGGAGCTGCCCCGGTCGCGCGGCATGCAGTCGCCGCGGCGCACCCCGTCGTCGTACAGGCAGACGCCGAAGAAGGTGTGCATCTGCGAGACGGCGATGGTCCCGGGGCGGCCAGGCATCACGTGGATCGTCTCGGCCCCGGCGCCGATCGGGAACTCCTGCCCCGGCGTGAGGGTGGCGAGCGCCACCCGCCGCACGCTGCTGGTCCCCGCCAGCCCCACGTACAGCACCTGCCCGTCGTCCGACACCGCCATCGCCCCCGGCTCGCTCCCCACGAACGCCGAGCCGGTGACGGCGCCGGTGGCGGGGTCGATGGCCACCACGCTGTTGCCGTACGTGGGCTCCGTGCCGGGGACCGACGCGTACAGCCGGCCGGTGGCGGCGCTCCACACCAGGTCGCGCGCCGGGAGCGCCATCTGGCGCGTCGAGGTGAGCGTGGCCGCGGGGACCGGGCGCACCTGCAGGGTGGCCGCCGCCGAGGCGCCGCCGCCCGGCGCCGGGTTGTGCGCGGTCACCTGCGCCGCCCCCGGCGAGGCCACGTCCGCCGCGCCGATCGAGGCCGACACCCGCGTGGGGGCCAGGTAGGTGGTGGGGCGGTCGGCGCCGTTCCAGCGCACCACCGCGCCCGGCACGAACCCCGTGCCGTGCAGCGTGAGCGTGAAGCCCTGCCGCCCCGCGCTGGCCGCCTGCGAGGGGAGCATCAGGATCTGCGGCACGGGGTTGACCAGGGTGAGCTGCACCGCGTTCGACGTGCCGCCCCCCGGGCCCGGCGTGGCGACGGTGATCGGGAAGGTCCCCGACACGCGCAGGTCGTCCCCGGTGAGCGTGGCCTCCAGCCGCAGGGAGCTCAGCCGCTGCGTGGGGCGCGGCGAGCCGTCGAAGCGCACCACCGAGTTCGCCGCGAAGCCCGTCCCGTCCACCAGCAGGCGGAACTCGGGCTGCGCCGCCAGGGTCTGCGCGTCCACCAGCGCGGTGATGGCGGGCACCGGCGCGCGGACCTCCAGCGCCAGCGGGGTCGAGGTCCCGCCGCCGGGCATGGGGTTCTGCACCCGCAGCTGCAGCGTTCCCGACGCCGCCACGTCGGCCGGCGGGATCGCCACCCGCACCTCCGTCTCCGAGACGTAGGTGGTGGGCCGCGCGGCGGTGCCGACCACCACCTGCGACTGCGGGACGAAGCCGGTCCCGATCACCGCGACGGTGGCGCCGGCGTCGCCCGTCGCCACGAAGCCGGGCTGGAGCGAGGTGGCCTGCGGAGGGGGGTTGTAGAGCTGGAGCTGCGCGCCGCTGGAGACGCCGCCGCCGGGCGCGGGGTTGAAGACGGTGATCGTGAAGGTCCCGGGGGTCGCCAGGTCGCCGGCCGGCAGGCGCGCGCGGAGCAGCGTGGCGTCCACGTACTCGGTCTGCCGGTCGGCGCCGTTGAAGCGCACCACCGACGCCCGGACGAAGCCGATCCCGGTGACGGTGAGCGTCGTCTCCGCCGCGCGCGTCTCCGTGAAGGACGGGAAGATGCCGGTGATCTCGGGAGGGGGGTTCGGGCGCGCGTTGGTGACGCCGTCGTCGCCGCCGCCGCCGCAGGCCGGGAGCAGCGCCGCCAGCGCGGCGGCGGCCATGGCGCGCAGCAGGCGCGGCCCGGGGATGGGTCTCGTCAGGGTTCGCATGGATCGGTTGGGAGGGAGAGGGAAGACGGGCCGACGCTGCGTGGGATTCAAAAGGAGGGCGATCTTCCGCCCGATAAACAAACGGTTGAGGCGCTCGCGTGCAAGGGGTCGACGGGAATCGTCCCTCGCGTCGTCTCCTCCCCGGGAGGCAGGTGTTCGCTTTTGGGACGCGAAATCCCACGACCGGACAGCGGGTGCGGCGCCCCATGCGGCTGCAGGCCCGGCTAAATTCTTAGCACCGAACGTCATCCGCGAAGCCGGCCGTTCCGGCACGCCGCTTCCCATATCCGCACCCGTCTCACGCTCGCGGCGCGCCGGGAGGCGACCCCCGCGCGAGCACCCGTTCCCCCCCGCCGGCCAGGCTCCCCCGGCGCGACCGCCCGGAAGAGAGTGTCCCATGGAAACGCTGCTCCAGGACCTGCGGTACGGCGTCCGCGCGCTGCGGAAGAACCCCGGGTTCAGCACGGTCGCCGTCCTCACGCTCGCGCTGGGGATCGGCGCCAGCACGGCGATGTTCACCCTCGTCAACTCCGTGCTGCTGCGCCCGCTGCAGTACCGCGAGCCCGAGCGGCTGGTGATGCTCTGGGAGCGGAACCCGCGCGGCCGGGAGCGCAACCAGGTCTCCCCCGCGAACTTCTTCGCCTGGCGCCGCGAGGCGAAGAGCTTCGGCGACCTGGCCGCCAGCTTCGACCAGCCCCGCAACCTCTCGGGCGCGGGAGTGGCGGAGGAGGTGCTGGCCCGGCTCACCACCGCCAACTACTTCTCCGTGCTGGGCGCCGGCGCCCGGCACGGCCGCACCTACCTCCCGGGCGAGGACGCCGAGAACACCGCCGTCATCAGCCACGACCTGTGGCGGCGGCGCTTCGGCGGCGACCCCGCCGCGGTCGGCCGCACCATCCAGGTCAACGGCCAGGCGCTCACCGTGGTGGGGGTGATGCCGGCGGACTTCCGCTCGGTGGGCGGCCGGCCCGACCTGTGGGTGCCGGTCCAGTGGTCCGAAGAGGGAACGGGGCGCTTCCTCTCGGTGGTGGGGCGGCTGCGCCCCGGCGCCACCTTCGAGCAGGCGCGGACGGAGATGGTGGCCATCGGGCGGCGGCGGGCCCAGGCGTACCCGGAGATCAACCGCGACTGGGGCGTCAACCCGGTGCCGCTGCACGAGCAGGTGACCGGCGACGTGAAGCCGGCGCTCCTGGTGCTCCTGGGCGCCGTGGGGATCCTGCTGCTGATCGCCTGCGCCAACGTGGCCAACCTGCTGCTGGGCCGCGCCGCCGCCCGCAACAAGGAGATCGCCGTGCGGCTCTCGCTGGGCGCCACGCGCGCCCGGGTGATCCGCCAGACGCTCACGGAGAGCCTGGTGCTGGCCGGCGTGGCGGGCGCGCTGGGGCTGCTGCTGGCCGTCTGGGGGACGGAGACGCTGGTGCGCGTCCTCCCGCCCGACCTGGCGCTGCCGCGGCTGGACGAGGTGCGGGTGGACGGCCGCGTGCTGGGCTTCGCGCTGGCCGTGTCGCTCCTCACCGGGGTGCTCTTCGGCATCGCCCCCGCCCTGCTGGGCTCGGCGGTGAACCTGGCCGAGACGCTGCGCGAGGCGATGCGCGGGACCACGGGCGGGCGGAGCCGGCTGCGCGGCGCCCTGGTGGTGGCGGAGGTGGCGCTGGCGGTGGTGCTGCTGGTGGGCGCCGGGCTCCTGGGCCGCAGCCTGCAGCGGCTCCTGGAGGTGGACCCGGGGGTGCGCACCGGGCACGTGCTGACCATGCGGATGATCCTGGCGGGCCCGCGCTACCAGGACGACGCCGCGCTCCGGGGCTTCATGGGCGCGCTGCTGCCGCGGCTGCAGGCGCTTCCCGGCGCGCGCTCGGCGGGCGGCGAGATGTACCTGCCGCTCACGGGCGACAAGATCGGGCACGGCTTCTTCCGCGACGACCGCCCGCTGCCGCGCCCGGGCGAGGAGCTGCCGATGGACCTGCGGGTGGTGGCCGGCGACTACTTCTCCACGCTGGGCATCCCGCTGCTCCGGGGCCGCGCCTTCGACGCGCGCGACCACGAGCGGGCGCCCACGGTCTTCGTGGTCAACCAGGCGCTGGCCCGCGAGTACTTCCCGGGCGAGAACCCGGTCGGCAAGCGGATCAGCTACGAGTGGGGAGACACCATCTCGGGCGAGATCGTGGGCGTGGTGGGGAACGTGCGGGAGATGGGCCCGAAGGAGGAGCCCGCGCCGGCCGTCTACCGCCCCTACGCGCAGTGGCCCTCGCAGCGGATGACGGTGGTGCTGCGCACCGACGGCGACCCGCGGGCGCTCGCCGCCGCGGCCGGCCGGGTGGTGCGGGAGATCGACCCCGACCAGCCGGTGGCGCAGGTGCGCACCATGGAGCAGGTGCTGGGCGAGACGGTGGCCCGCCCGCGGCTGAACCTGTACCTGCTGGGGGGCTTCGCGGGGGTGGCGCTGCTGCTGGCCGCCATCGGCCTCTACGGCATCGTCTCGTACTCCGTCACGCAGCGCCGCCACGAGATCGGGGTGCGGGTGGCGCTGGGCGCGAAGGACGGCGACGTGCTCCGGCTGATCGTGCGGCAGGGGATGGGGCTCACGGCGCTGGGCCTGCTGGTGGGGCTCGCGGCGGCGCTCGCGGCCACGCGCGTGATGAGGAGCCTGCTCTTCGGCGTCGCCGCCACCGACCCGCTCACGCTGGCGGGGGTGGCCGCGTTCCTGGCCGCGGTGGCGCTCCTGGCGAGCTGGCTCCCCGCCCGCCGCGCCACCCGCGTGGACCCGATGGTCGCCCTGCGCGCGGAGTAGATCGCGGCCAGCTCCGGCGGAAAGGCGGACGGAGACGGGCGGCGACCCTCGCGGGCGCCGCCCGTCGTACTGGTGGAAGGCTTCGGCTATGGCTTCGCATCCACCGCGTGGAGGCTCCGCGCGCCCTCGCCTTACCGGGTCCGCCGGAACTCCGCGCGCCAGGCGGCCAGGTTCTGCAGGCTCGCGTCGGTCAGCCGGTGTGCCTTGGCCTCGCCCTGCTTCCCTTCGCCCACGTGCACGCCCACCAGGACGAACTCGCCGTTCCGCTCCACCCACACCGGTGCCCCGCTCAGGCCCTTCTCGGTGTTCAGGTCGTAGACGATCACGCTCTCGCTGACCTCCGTGACCTTCGCCCGGCCGTGGTACAGGATGCTGCCTGTCTTCGGGTCCTCCGCCGGATACCCCGCGATGAAGATGGTGTCGTCTTTCGCGACGAGGATCTCGCCCGGGCGGGGGAGCCGGAAGGAGGAAGAGCGGGACGCCCGCACCCCGAGCGCGACGAGCGCGTAGTCGCGGGCCCAGTCGAACGCGCTGAACCCGGCGGGATGGCGCACCTGGTCCCCGCGATCGAATCCACCTTCGACCCTCCACCACGGCGAGCTCTCCATCGCCACGCCGGGACCGCACTCCACGCTGCGGTCGCGCACCACCGAGAACGGCGCGTGAGGGCTCGCATAGTTGTGCCCCGCGGTGAGCAGCATGTCGTCTTCCAGGAGGGCGCCGCTGGAGACGTAGCTCGCGCCGAACACGAACACGTATTTCCGGTAGACCATCGACCGGCAGACGCTCTCGTAGGGCGCAGGCATGGCGCCGACCACGGGCGACAACGTACCCAGGCGCGGCGGTTCGTACGTCCCGGTCCGTGGGACGGGAGAGGTGGGATGTGGTCCGAGCCCACACCCGCCCAGCAGGAGGAGGGCCGCGGCGAGCGCGCCGACGCGCACGGATCGGTGCATGGGATCTCCGGTGAGAGGATCGGGTGCAATCGGCGCCCGGGCCGGATCGCGAACGGCTCGCTTCCGTTCCCGGCCGGTGAGCCGTTGGGAAGAGACGGACGAAGAGCTTATTTTTCCCTCACGACCGCCGCACCCCCGGCCTGAGCGCACCCATGCCCCGCATCCGCCGCCACCTCTTCCACTTCTTAGCCGCCGCCCTGCTCGCGGCGCTCCCGCTCGCCGGGTCCGCGCGCGCCCGGCCGACGGGCCTGGAAGCGCGGGAGCCGGCGCCCGTCGCAGCCCCGGCGCGCGACCCGATCCTGTTCGTGCACGGGTGGCGGGGTGACCGGGGGCAGTGGCGCGCCATGATCGCGCGCTTCAAGGCGGACGGGTGGACCGACGCCGAGCTGTACGCGTGGACATTCGACACCGGCGAGTCGAACGCCGTCACCGCGGCGCGGATCTCCGCGCGGGTGGACCAGATCCTGGCGGCCACCCGCGCCTCGCGGGTCGACGTGGTCACCCACTCCATGGGCGCCCTGTCGACGCGGTACTACCTGAAGAACCTGCGCAGCTCCGGCAAGGTGGACGCGTGGGTGTCGCTGGGCGGCCCGAACCATGGCACCACCACGGCGCAGCTGTGCTTCTCGGCCGCGTGCCGGGAGATGCGCCCGGGCTCGCCGTTCCTGGCCGCGCTCAACGAGGGGGACGAGACGCCGGGCGCGCCGCGCTACGCCACCTGGTGGTCGCCCTGCGACGAGATCGTCGACCCCGACGGCAGCGTGCTCCTGGACGGCGCCGCCAACCACCAGACGGAGTGCATCGGCCACCTGGACTTCTTCCGCGACGCGGCCGTCTACCGCGCGGTGCGCGACTTCGTGTCGCGATAAGGGACCGAAGGCGGCGGAGGCGGGCATCGCCCTGGTCCCGAACAGATTGGAATCACACAAAGGAACAGAGGAACGGAGAGAAGTTCTCCGTTCCTCTGTTTCTCTGCGTGAGACCTGTCGGTTCCCCGTCTCAGCGGATGCCCACCTGGCCCTTCACGGCCTCGATCAGCCGGGCGGAGTCGTAGCCCACGCCGTCCTTGAAGACGATGCGCGCGTTGCGGATGTCGGCCGGGCGCGCGGCCGGGTCGCCCTGGATCACCACCAGGTCGGCCCGCTTGCCGCGCTCGATGGAGCCCGTCTCGGCGTCGATCCCCAGGATCTTCGCCCCGTTCAGCGTCATCACGCGCACCACCTCGGGGGGCGTGAAGCCGGCCTCGAGCAGGAGCTCGTAGTTGCGCTGGTCGCCGAAGCCGGGGAGGGCGCCGCCGCTGCCGGTGGGGTCGACGCCCGCCGCCAGCAGCCCGCCCGCGCGCACGAAGGAGCGGTCGTAGGCCAGCGCCTTCCTGAACAGCTCCTCCGGGACCCCGATCTGCGGGTTGGCGGCGATCTGCTGGCGCGACGCCACGTACTCGGCGTGCGCCTCGGGCGACATCGCCTCGGCGAGGCGCGGGTCGAGCGGGGGCCGGTTGGCCAC
>DASVWD010000094.1 GCA_036389795.1 Longimicrobium sp. | reverse complement strand
GGTTTCGTCGCGCGAAGCGCCGAGGGGTTCACCCTCTCCCGAAGTGCGGGAGAGGGTCGCGCGCTGTCCGTCCGCGAGGCTGTTTTCGCGGACGGTTCACGCGCGGGGTGAGGGCTCGGGCGGCAGCCTTCTTGCCGCTCCCGCCCCGCATGGCGACGAAGATCCACCAGACGGTCCACTCCGAGAAGCGCGTCAGGCACGGGCGCCGCATCGTGCTGGACTTCCGCGTGAAGGACGACCTCGTCCCCGGCATCCTCCTCCTCCCCGACGCGGACGGGCCCGTCCCCGGCGTGCTGCTGCTGCACGGCTACTCGTCGCGCCGCGAGCACATGGCCGACGAGGTGGGCAAGGCACTCCTGGAGCACGGCGTGGCCAGCCTCTCCATCGACCTGCCGCTGCACGGCACCCGGCACGACCCGCTGCAGCTGCAGGCCGCGCGCAACCCGCTCGCCGTCTTCTCGCTCTGGCGCCAGGCGCGGCGCGAGTGCGCCCTGGCGGTCAGGTACCTGGGCGCGCGCGGCGAGGTCGACCAAGCGCGGCTGGCGGTGGCCGGGTACTCGCTCGGCAGCTTCCTGGCGGTGCTCCTGGCGGCCGACGAGCCCGAGCTGCGCGCCGTGGTCCTCGCCGCCGGCGGCGACCTGCCCGACGGCACCCCGCTGGCCGCCGTCGCGCGCACCTTCGCCGACCCCCTGCGCGCCGTGCGCCGGCTGGCCCCCCGCCCGCTCCTGATGGTGCACGGCAAGAACGACCGCACCGTCAAACCCGCCCAGGCCGAGCGCCTCTTCGCCGCCGCGGGCGAGCCCAGGGAGATCCGCTGGTGGAGCGCCGGCCACATCCTCCCCCCCGAGGCGATCGACTACGCCGCCCGCTGGCTGGCCGACAGGCTCGGGGAGGACCAGGCGCGCCGGACCGGGTGACGCTTGCGGAGATCGGCCGCCTGCTTTTATTCTTGGCAGGATTGTCCTGCCGGTACCTCTCGCCCGCCCCATCTCTTCTTCCCATGCAGAACGCTTCCTCTCCCTCGCTGGCCGCGCGCGCCGTGCTGGCCGTGGTGCTCCTGGTGGGCTTCTACCTGCTCGCCCTGGCGGTCGCGGCGGGCCTGCTCTGGATCCCGTACGCCGAGTGGCGGTACCTCGACCACGTCAGCGTCAAGATCGCGCTCTTCTGCGTGGTCGGGGCGGCGCTCGTGCTGTGGGGGATCGTCCCCCGCCCCGACCGCTTCGACCCGCCCGGCCCCCGCCTGGCCCCGGACGAGCACCCGCGCCTCTTCGCGCTGATCCGCGAGGTGGCCGCCGCGACGGGGCAGGCGATGCCCGCCGAGGTGTACCTGGTCCCTGACCTGAACGCCTGGGTGGCGCAGCGCGGCGGGGTGATGGGGCTCGGCAGCCGCCGGGTGATGGGGCTGGGGCTCCCCCTCCTGCAGACCCTCTCCAGCCGGGAGCTGCGGGCCGTGCTCGCGCACGAGTTCGGGCACTACCACGGGGGCGACACGGCGCTCGGGCCCTGGATCTACAAGACCCGCGCGGCCATCGGCCGCACGCTGCAGGCGCTCGCGGGGCACAGCACCGTGCTCATGAAGCCGTTCGAGTGGTACGGCCTCGGCTTCCTGCGCATCACGCACGCGATCTCGCGGCGGCAGGAGTTCGTGGCCGACGCGCTGGCCGCGCGCGTGGCCGGCTCCGACGCCATGATCTCGGGGCTGAAGGCGGTCCACGGCGCCGGGAACGCGTTCCACCCCTACTGGCTCACCGAGTACGCGCCCGTCCTGGAGCGCGGCTTCCGGGCGCCCCTCACGCAGGGGTTCGCGGCCTTCCTCGCCTCGCCTGAGGTGGTGCGGGGCGTGCGCGAGAGCCTGGAGGCGGAGCTGGCCTCGCCCCGGTCCGACCCGTACGACACGCATCCGCCGCTGCGCGAGCGGATCGCGGCCCTCGCCGGCCTCCCCGCCGGGGCCCCGGGCGACGGCGGCGCGCGGGCGCTGGACCTGCTGGACGACGTGGAGCGCTGCGAGCGCGAGCTGGTGCAGTGGCTGCTCGACGGCAGGGCCGCGTCGCTCCAGCCGCTGGCATGGGAAGACGCGGCGGAGCGGGTGTGGATCCCCACCTGGCGCGAGCAGGCCGCGGAGAACGCCAAGCGCCTGCGGGGGATCACCCCCGAGTCCGTCGCGGACCAGGCGGACCCGCCGACCTGGGCGCCCCTGCGGATGGGCTTCGCCGCCTCGCCCTCGCTGCTGACCGACGAGCACCGCTCCGCGGCGGCGGGGATCCTGGGCTGCGCGCTGCTCACCGCCTTCCACGCCGCGGGCGCGCCGATCCAGGCCCCGGTCGGCGCGCCCGTCACCGTCGAGGTGGACGGGACGGTGGTGCGCCCCTTCCAGCTCCTCCGCGACCTCGCCGCGGGGACGGTCACGCGCGACGCCTGGCGCGAGGTCTGCCGGCGCTCCGGGATCGCGGGCGTCGACCTGGGCTCGCCCGTCCCGGCGCCCGCCGCCGCCGTCTGAAGCGCGAGCGGCGGGCCGGCGGCGGGACCCGCCGTGGACGCGCGGGGGTGACGCGATGACCTGGCGGCGCGCCTCGCTCTACCTCCTGGCCGCCATCTTCGTCGCCGCCGGGGTGCTGCACTTCGCGATCGCCGACTCGTACGTGCGCATCGTGCCGCCGTGGCTCCCCGCGCCGCGGACGCTCGTGTACGTGAGCGGCGCGTGCGAGATCGCGGGCGGGGTGGGGCTCCTAGTTCCGGCCACGCGGCGCGCGGCCGCGCTCGGCCTGGTCCTCCTGCTCCTGGCCGTCTGGCCGGCCAACTTCCAGATGCTCCTGGACGCGCGCGAGTCCGGCGCCCCGCCCTGGTGGCAGGCGCTTCTCCTGGCGCGCCTGCCGCTCCAGCTGGTCCTGGTCTACTGGGTGTGGTGGGCCGCGGCCCGCCCCATGCCGGCGAGGTGATCCCCGAACAAATTGCTCACGCAGAGCAGAGGTAGCAGAGGAAGCCATGCCAGGCGGTGAGTTCTCTGCTTTTCTCTGCTGACTCTGCTGACTCTGCGTGAGATCCGCTGTTTCTCCGGATTCGGCATGTGACGGAGCCGTCCGGCGCGTGCTGGCACCGCCCCTGCGTTACCTCCGGCCGTCGTGGGGTGGAACCAGCACGAGACGGACGGCATGGCACACAGCGGCGGGGATCACGGGAAGCAGCCAGCCCAGCGCAGGGAGCGCTCGGGGAAGGCGCTGGTCGACGCGTCGAACGTGGCGCACTCCAGCGAGGGCGAGAAGGCGCGGCTGCGCAACATCGAGCTGGTGGCCGAGAAGCTGGAGGAAGAGGGGCTCGAGCCGATCCTGGTGGCCGACGCGGCGCTGCGCCACCAGATCGACGAGCCCGAGCGCTACGAGGCGCTGCTGGAGCAGGGCATGGTGCGCCAGGCGCCCGCCGGCACCGACGCCGACTACTTCATCCTCTCCTTCGCGCGCGAGCTGGACGCCTACATCGTCTCCAACGACCGCTTCCGCGACCGCATCGAGAGCTTCCCCGACGCGCGCGAGCGCGCCATCCGCTACATGATCGTCGAAGACGAGGTGGTGTTCGAGCGCCGCAACAAGCGCCGGCACGGGCGGTAGCCCCGCTTGTCCGGCTCCCCGCGCCGGGCTAGAATTCTTCCTCGCCGCCGCCCCCCGCGCGCGGTCCCACGCTTCCCATCCTCCACACCCGCAGCAGTTCCTTGAGAGACATCACCCTCTACCAGGGCGACGGCCAGGGCTGGGTCGAGGTCGTCACCGGCTCGATGTTCAGCGGCAAGAGCGAGGAGCTGATCCGCCGCGTGCGCCGCGCGCTGATCGCCCGCCGGCGCGTGCAGGTGTTCAAGCCCGCCATCGACGACCGCTACTCGGGGGTCGAGGTCATCAGCTCGCACGCGGGCTCCGACGTGCAGGCGGTGCCGGTCAGGAGCAGCGGCGAGGTGGCGGCCCGCGCGCACCCCGGCACGCAGGTGTTCGCCATCGACGAGGTGCAGTTCCTGGACGACGGGATCGTGGACGTGGTCTCGGTGCTGGCCGACCGGGGGGCGCGGGTGATCGTGGCGGGGATCGACACCGACTTCCGCGGCGAGCCGTTCGGCCCCATGCCCAAGCTGCTCTCCATCGCCGAGGCGGTGGACAAGCTGCACGCCATCTGCATGGTGTGCGGCGCGCCGGCCTCGCGCACCCAGCGGCTGGTGGACGGCGAGCCCGCGCCGTACGAGAGCCCCGTGGTGCAGGTGGGCGGCGCCGAGAGCTACGAGGCGCGCTGCCGCCACCACCACGAGGTCCCCTCCGCCCAGCGCTACCAGACGTCGCTGCTGGACCAGATCGGCGGCTCGGCACAGGAGGCGGTGGTGCTCACCCTCGAAGGCTTCCGCAAGCGCGCGTAGCCCGGTCTCCGGAAGACGGTGAAATCGAAGGGGCTCCCCCCGCCGCTGGGGGAGCCCCTTCCTCTCATCCCTCGCCGACCCCGTTACGGGCCGGCGGTGTCGGACATGATGGCCTCCCGCGTCGCGGGGTCGATCGGCGTCATGTCCACCGACTCGTCGCCGGTCGGCTCCGTGTCCGGCGTCTTGGCATCCGTCGGCGCGGCGGCGGCGTCCGAGGGAAGCGAATCGTCGATCCCCGGGACCGGCTGCGTGCCCTTGGGGCGGCCCTCCCAGCAGTACTGCAGCTTCGTCTGCATCACGCTGGAGCAGCGCGGGTTGTTGGAGCCGCGGCACTGGGCGGTGGACCAGGCGATGCTCCGCCGGAACTCGTCGGGCTGCGGGACGGCCTCGCAGAACCCGGGCGTCTCCCTCGCGGCGCGCAGGCAGCCTTCCAGGAACGGGCGGACGTTCACCATCCCCTGCAGCCCCTCGCCGCCGTACGCCAGCGCCAGCCCCACGCACCCCTGCTCGTCGGTGCCGCTCCCCGCGCGCCGGCCCTCCTCGACCACGCCCTCCATCCGGGAGGCGATCCTGCCGGAGTTCTTCGAGATCCACCAGACCGCGGCGCCGACCACGACGACGCCGAGCACCAGCAGCGTCCCGCAGCCGATCAGCAGGTACTTCGCCCACGGCGGCATGCCGGACGAGCGCGGCGGCGGATATCCCTGGCCAGGAGGCGGACGATACCCCTGGTGCCCCTGGCCGGGAGGTGGAAGATGACCCTGGCCGGGAGGCGGAGGAGTGCCCGGTCCGGGGGGCGGAGAATCACCCGGGCCGGGAGGTGGAGCATGGCCCCCGCTGGGAGGCGGAGAATCGCCCGGGCCCGGGGGTGGAGAATGGCCCGGGCCGGGGGGCGGAGCATGGCCCCCGCCGGGAGGTGGAGAATCGCCCGGGCCCGGGGG
The DNA here is from genome assembly GCA_036389795.1 of Longimicrobium sp. Lineage (NCBI taxonomy): Bacteria > Pseudomonadati > Gemmatimonadota > Longimicrobiia > Longimicrobiales > Longimicrobiaceae > Longimicrobium > Longimicrobium sp. The sequence continues at coordinate 41,884 of DASVWD010000094.1, read as the reverse complement.
TGGAGAATGCCCCTGGCCGGAAGGCGGAGGATCTCCCTGGCCGGAGGATGGCGGAGAATGCCCCTGGCCCTGCGGCGGAGGAAATCCCTGACTCGAAGGCGGCCCCTGGTTTGGCGGGGGACCCTGGTTCGGAGGAGGTCCCTGGTTGTTCGGAGGCTGGTTCATCGGCGGGCTGGGAAACGGGTCGGGAGCTGACCTCACGATACCGTCCACCCAAGATACTCCTCACCCCCGCACCAGGCGAGACCGCCGCGATCCAAACTGATTGGAATCACGCAGAGACGCGGAGACGCAGAGAAACCCCGGGAAGTTCTCTCTGCGCCTCCGCGTCTCTGCGTGAGATCTTTTCAGGACTTGTATCCGAACGACGCTCTGCGGAGTGGAATCAGGCCGCCTCGCCCAGCAGGCGCCGCAGCCGCTGCAGCCCCAGGCGGGTGCGGGTCTTGACGGTGCCCAGCGGCTCCCCGGTGGCCTCGGCGATCTCGCTCTGGCTCATCCCGCGGAAGTACGCCATCTCCAGCGCGCGGCGCTGCTCGGGGGGGATCTCCTCCAGCGCGCGCCGCACCGCCGCGCGCGTCTCGGCCGCCTCCACCTCACGCAGGGGGTCGTCCGCCGCCACGGGCACGGGGCCGCGCGGCTCGGCGGCGGCCGCGGCGTCGTGCGCGTCGCGCAGGCGGCGACGGGCGCGCACCCGGTCCAACGAGCGGCTCCGGGCCATCATCACCAGCCAGCTCCCCACCGCCGCGCGCCCGCCGTCGTAGCGGCCCGCCTGGCGCCACGCCTGCCAGAAGGTCTCCTCCACCACCTCCTCGGCCTCGTCGGGGTCGCCCAGCACGTGCAGCGCCAGCGAGTGCACCCCCGGGCACCAGCGGTCGTACAGCTCGGCGAGCGCCGCCTCGTCGCCCGCGGCCATGCGGCGCACCAGCGCGGCGTCGTCTTCCACCGGCTCCGCCGCGGGGGCACCGAGCGCTTGGCCGGCGGGCGCGCCGCGCCGGGAGCGGGATTCCGCAGGCCGCGCGGGGTGGGAGGCCGCGCGCGGCCACCAGGAGATGGCGGCTGGAACGGGGAGGGAGAGCGCCATGTCCATCGTCATCGTCACCTGAGCAAGAGTTCGGAAGGAAGATGATCCGGTCGAACACGAAGTCGATCGAGGGATCGTGCCAGCCGGCATCCGTGCCGCTGCCGCGCCCAACCCACCTGGCAAGGTGAGAAGATTCTTCGGCCCTGCGGCGATCCGTGCGGATGCCGGTTCCGTGTGGCCGGGCCTCAGAATGACAGCGCGCAGCCGCTGATCGGCCGGATCGGCCTCAGCCGTTCGCCACCGCCTCGGGCGCGCCGATCCGGGCCCCGACGTCGACCGTGGCGGCGCCGGCCGCGGCCTGGATGATGGCCTGCAGGCGCGGGATCACGTCCAGGTGGTGGTGCACGGCCTTCCACTCGCGCCCCTCGCGGCGCAGCACCAGCGTCGCCCGCGAGCCCACCTCGATCGTCTCCGGCCCGATCGTCCCCTCGCCGCGCTCGACGCCCGTCACCACCGCCACGTCGGGCGTCACCAGGCGGACCACGACATCCTCGGCCTCGATGCGGCCGCCGCCGAGGTTCTGCGCCCACGCCTCCCAGGCGCCGCGCACCTCGTCCCAGCCCAGGTGCCGGCCGCCGCCGGGGTGCTGGGCGGTGGCCTCGGGCCCGTGCGTCCACAGCTCCAGCATGGCCGAGGGGTCGCCGTTCAGGTCCTGGTTCAGCGCCTGGTAGAAGCGCTTGACGGCCGCGCGGACCTCCTGTTCCGTGCTCATGGTCGTTCCTCGTTCGATGGTGATTCGGGAGATGGGCGTCCTTTCGATGAACGGGGACGCCGGTTGAAGCCGGACCTCAGGCGCGGGCCACCCGCACGCGGCGCGGCGCCCGCCCTTCGCTCGCGCGGGGGACGGCGGCGCCGTGGCGGACTGCCCAGGCGAGCCACGCCGTCCCGATCCCCGTCACCACGCCGCTGCCGACGATGAGCACCCACGGCAGTTGGCTGAGCGGGGCCGGGGGGAGCAGCAGGAGCACGGCGCCCGCCACCAGGCACGCCGCGGCGCCGAGCGGGATCACCCCCGCGCGCAGCAGCGCCACGGCGAGCAGGATCAGCCCGGCCGCGATCACGACGCCGGTGACCACGATCAGCGGGTGCGGCGGCGAGAGGATCGGCCCGTCCGCCGCCACCAGCTCGGGGGCGTGCACGGCCAGCACGGGCCAGACGTAGGCGGTGATGAGCCCCGTGCCGGTGAAGAGCGCGGCGCCCAGGAAGGCCACCGCGTGCGCCGCCGTCTCCAGCCGCCCGGCCGCCTGCCGCCGCTGCGCCGCCAGCCCCGCCACGCCCACGAGGAGCGCGAGCCCGGCGGTGAAGTGGAGGGAGTGCGAGAGGATCCACCGCCCGCTGCGGCCCAGCTCCGCGCCGTCGATGTGCCCCCATGGGTGCGTGGTGGCCCACAGCACGAACGAGAGCCCGGCGGCGGCGAGCGCGGCGGCGGTCGTGCGAGCCAGCGTGCGGTCCTGCATGGCACTCCTCCGGGTGGATTCGCTGCGGCGGGCGGCCCGGAAGCGAAAGCGGCCGCCCCGAGGGACGGCCGCCATGGTAGTCCTGCCGATTGCTCACCGGACAGTCCAAAAACTGCTCATTTCCTGTTCGACTTTTCTCCGCGCGGCGGCTCCCGGCCCGGTGCGCTGCGACGGACCCTGCGCTGATGCCGCTTCCATATGGAACTCCAGGACTCGCTCTTGTAACCCAGGTACGCCGGGCGACGGCGATCGGATGGCCGGCTCCCGGTCCTGTCGAACCTTTCAGACTGGTTTGAGTCTCACACGGAGTTAACGGAGTCAACAGAGAAAAACTCCGTTAACTTCGTTGACTCCGTGTGAGGCATTTCGGATCTCGATCCCGAGCGAATCTCCGTCTACAAACACTTCGCCCCCGCCGGGAAAGTCCCGGCGGGGGCGAGTCGTCGTGTATCGGTGGACCCGATTCGGCTCAGAGGCCGAGCATCCGGTCGACGCGGGCCTCCAGGGCGGGCTTGGTGGTGCCGGCGATGGCGCTCTCCAGCAGGTCCACCAGCTCCTCGCCGAAGTCGTCGGGGCAGCGGCGCGCCACCCGCACCAGCGGCGCGAAGGCCAGCAGCACCGTGCGCGAGGGGTCTTCCTCGTCCTTCCAGTCGTCGCCGCGCCAGCCGTCGTAGTTGGCGCTCGACTTCCACGGCTCGTCGTCGTCCTCTTCCTCCTCCATCTCCTCCGGCACCATCCCGTCGGGAAGGCTGTGCACGGGGATGGAGATTCCCACCATGGCCTTGATCTCGGCGCCGGGTTCGTCCGGCTCCTCGGCCAGCAGCCCCAGCTGCACCGGGTTGCGCAGCGTCTGCTGCAGCAGCTCCAGCGTCTCGGGCGGCAGCATGGCGCGGAAGCTGGGGCGCTCGTTGCGGTCGACGTAGAAGGCCATCGGGACCAGCTCGGTGCCGTCGGGCACCAGCCCCTCGGGGTCCACCTCGCGCATCACGAGCTCCACCGGCTCTTCGCGAATGTAGACGTGCATCTGTATCTCCATGGATGGGAACCGCTTGGGCGGCGCGGGCACACCCGCCGCGCCGACCGCCTTCATACACCGGCTCCGGCCCAGGTTCCGCCGGCCGGGCGCCGGACCGGGCGCGGGAATTGCCGCCCGTCCCGCCCCGCGTATCTTCCCCCCGGCCCCACCCGCCGAACGCGCCGTGGACGCTCCGGGGGAAATGTAGCCGCGCGGCCCCCGGGAAGCACGAACTTTCTACAGGGCCGCAGCCCCGCGCCACCCGCACCCGCGCCCGATGCTCCCCGTCGTCCAGCCCGACGCCCGCGCCGCCCGCCTGGAGCGGGCCCTTCGCGAGCGCGTCCGGGGCGAGGTCCGCTTCGACGCCCACTCGCGCCTGCTCTACAGCACCGACGCCTCGCTCTACCAGATCCTCCCTGTGGGCGTCGTGGTCCCCCGCGACGACGACGACGTGGTGGCCGCCGTCACCCTGGCCGCCGAGGCGGGCGTCCCCGTCCTCCCCCGCGGCGGCGGGACGGCGCTCGCCGGGCAGACCGTGGGCGCCGCGCTGGTGCTGGACTTCTGCAAGCTCATGAACCGGGTGCTGGAGATCGACCCGGACCGCCGCCGCGCCCGCGTGCAGCCGGGCCTCCGGCTCGACCGGCTGAACCGCGCCGCCGCCCCCTACGGCCTCCACTTCGGCCCCGACCCGGCCACGCTGCGCCAGTGCGCCCTGGGCGGGATGATCGGCAACAACTCGTGCGGCGCCCGCTCGCTCGTCTACGGCAAGACGGGCGACCACGTGCACTCGCTGCGCTGCGTGCTGCACGACGGCGCCTGCGCGCACTTCGCCGCGCTGAAGCGCGACGCGCTGGCCGGCGCCCCGGGGCGCGAGGGCGAGCTGGCGCGCGCGGTGATGGCGATCCTGGAGCCGCACCGCGCCGAGGTCCTCGCCCGCTACCCGAAGATCCCCCGCCGCGTCTCGGGCTACAACTTCGACGCGATGCTGGCGGACCCGGAGCTGAACCTGGCGCGGCTCGTCGTCGGCTCCGAGGGGACGCTGGCCACGGTCACCGAGGCCGAGCTGGGGCTGGTCCCCGTCCCTCCCGCACGCTCGCTGGTGCTCCTCTCCTTCCGCGAGCGCTTCACCTCGATGGACGCCGTCCCCGCCATCCTCCAGGAGCGGAATCTCACCGCCCTGGAGATCGTGGACTCGCGGGTGCTCAGGGGCGCGCGGGAGATCCACCTCTACCGCCCCACCGCCGCCATGGCCGCCCCCGACGCGCTGGGGGTGCTCTTCTGCGAGTTCTCGGGCGAGGCGAAGGACGAGGTGGCGGGGCTGGCGCACGACTTCGCCGCGCGGGCGGGCGCGCTCCCCGGATCTCCGCACGCGGGCGTCTTCCTCTCCGAGGCCGAGCAGAACGCCGCGTGGGCGCTGCGCCAGGCGGCCACGGGGCTGCTCTACCTGACCACGCCGTCCAAGGACATCAAGCCGCAGGAGTTCGTCGAGGACACCGGGGTGCCGCCGGAGCGGCTGGGCGACTACACCCGCCGCTTCGAGGAGATCGTGCAGCGGCACGGGACCACCACCGGGTACTTCGGCCACGCCGGGCAGGGGTGCCTGCACATCCGCGTGGACCTGAACCTCAAGCGCGGGGACGACCGCGAGCGCATGCAGCGCATCGGCGCCGACGTCGCCGAGCTGGTGGTGGAGTTCGGCGGCTCGCTCTCGGGCGAGCACGGCGACGGGCTCTCGCGCTCCGAGTTCCTCCCGGTGATGTTCGGCCCCGAGGTGATCGAGCTGCACCGGCGGGTGAAGGCCGTCTTCGACCCCGAAGGGCGGATGAACCCCGGGGGGAAGATCACCCCGCCGTACCAGCGCATGAGCGACAACCTGCGCTTCGGGCCCGACTACGCCATCCATCCCCCCGAGACGTGGTTCCGCTACGACGAGGGGGGGTGGGACGTGGCGGTGGAGAAGTGCAACGGGATGGCCGTCTGCCGCAAGCTGGACGCGGGGACGATGTGCCCCTCCTTCATGGTGACGCTGGAGGAGGAGCACTCCACCCGCGGCCGCGCCAACTCGCTGCGCGAGGCGATGCGCGGGAGCCTCCCCGGGATGCGGAGCCACGAGGTGCTGGAGGCGCTCGACCTTTGCCTGGAGTGCAAGGCGTGCAAGACCGAATGTCCCGTGGGCGTGGACATGGCGCGCTACAAGGCCGAGTTCCTGGCCCAGCACCACCGGGTGCACGGCACCAGCCGCGAGGCGCTCTTCTTCGGGCGCATCCACGACTTCGCGAAGGCCGGCAGCCTGGCGCCGGGGCTCGCCAACCTGGGGAACCGCGTCCTGGGGGGGCTGATCAAGGCGGCCGCGCACGTGCACCCCGACCGCAAGCTCCCCGAGCTGGCGCGCGAGCCGTTCCGCCGCTGGTTCGGGCGGCGGACGGTGAGGAAGGGGGACGGGCGGCCGGAGGTGGTGCTGCTGGACGACACCTTCCACAACTTCTTCCAGCCGGGGCCGCTGCGGGCGACGGTGGAGGTGCTGGAGCGCGCGGGCTACGCGGTGCGGCTCCCGGAGCGGCAGGTGTGCTGCGGGCGGGCGGCCGTCTCCAAGGGCCTGCTCGACTACGCGCGCGACCGGCAGACCGAGCTGCTGGAGACGCTGACCGGCGCGGTGGAGCGCGGGGCGTGGATCGTGGGCGTGGAGCCCAGCTGCATCCTCACGCTCCGCGACGAGCTCCCCGACCTGGTGCGCGACGAGCGGGCGAAGCGCCTGGCCGGCGCGGCGGTGACGCTGGAGGAGTTCCTGGCCGCGCTCCCCGACTGGCGCCCGGGCCGCCTGGAGCGCCGCGCCGTGGTCCACGGCCACTGCCACCAGAAGGCGATCGTCGGCATGGGCCCCACGGCCGAGGTGCTGTCGCGCGTCGAGGGGCTGAAGTTCACGGTGCTGGACTCGGGGTGCTGCGGGATGGCGGGCTCGTTCGGCTACGAGCGCGGCCACTACGACGTCTCGAAGGCGTGCGGCGAGCGCGTCCTCTTCCCCGCCGTGCGCGCGGCGGCGCCGGACGACCTGGTGGTGGCCCCCGGCTTCAGCTGCCGCACCCAGATCGGCGACTTCTGCGGCGGCCGCAAGTCGATCCACACCGCCGAGCTGCTGGCGATGGCGCGGGAATGAAGGACCTCAACAACTATCTTGGGGGACAATCATTCGGCATCGCTCTCTATTCCACAGGTGCTGGCTCGTATACAAACGTCGGTCTTGACCAGAGTAATTCCGAGCGGCACTTTAGCTCCAGTGAGATAACCGAAGCCTTCGCATCGGTGGATTATGATTAGCTTAGAGCCTGTTGCTGAAACTGACAATCAGACTGTCAGGCTGTCTGAGGAAGAAGTTGGGCGGATTCTCGATTTGTACCGAACAGAACACAGGTATATAGCCAATGCGAAGATCTCGAATTTGAAACTAAGGTGTATGATCTTGCCAAGTAGATACCCATATACGGAACACGAAGTATTTTCCTATGTGACCGCTCCGACGGCCACGCTGTACATCGCCCAAATGGCATACGTGCTTATTGGCGGGTTGGTTCTAAGTGCGAACGCATCGGTTTCCAAGTATGCAAATTGGAAAGAGTTTGTCAGATGGCGTGACCACGCGAGTCTTCGTTTTGCAGAAGTAGCCATGCGCTTTCGCGGCTCACTCTCGAACAGCGAGATCCATGAGGCTACAATGGGCATTACAAACATACGTCGTCTCGGGACAGCTGTGTTTTGCACTCTTGAATTTAGCATTGGCGATCGTTTATTTGGACAGGTTCACGCGGTTGAGATCGCAGAGGAGCAATGAGAGCATTTAAATTCGCGGTCCCCCAAGAGAGAGTACAGATCATATTAAATACACTCTACTCGCTGTTCCTTGGGCTCCTCGCAACTCAGTTTGTCTCACAAGTCCAAGATACAAAAGGAAATCTTACAGATGTAGCTGTTCATCTGACGCGGGAGAACTGGCTCGGAGTGGCTTTGCTCGTGACTTACTTCGTGTTCGATTGGCTGACTGCAACTATCACAGTTGATTTGAGGAGACAGATGAACCACCTTCTGATGATCGTGCTTCTGTTCTTTATCAGTTACTTGGGTATTCTCGTTGTCTTCTCGTTTGTGCCGCAGTGGAATTTTTATATACTATTCACAACGTACGCGGTAACTGTGCCTTGGTGGGACCTGCTAGTTCCTCGAAAATCATCATCTGATCCCCCACATTCGCAAGGCCGCCCTAGCGACATTGTGGCGCAACAAGGCGCGTCCCCTCTTGATCATGGCTATTGGGCGACTAACTGCATTCTAGGCCTGCGTTTGACTACCGGATTTATGTTAGTTGGCCTCCTTTTCTTTGAAAGGTTAGGTCCTTCTGAGTTGGATTCGGGATTTCAGCGAGAGATGCTCGCCTTAATCGCGGTGTATGTAGCATTGAAGATCGCACGATATCTTGCTTACGCGCACTATTTTCCGTCAACCGATGGAGGGTCGAGATGATCAATCCCGTTCTTCTAAGTCTAACTATAGCAATCTATTATGCCTTGGTGTTTGGGGTTAGCAGATTGCGAAACCGACGTTTGGAGAACGGAGAACCAACTCAGGTTTTCATTACTGCACCTAAAGAAACGGGTTGGTTCACGCTGTCGATGTCTCTCCTTGGTACTATCGTCGGGGGAGGCATGTTCATCGGCGTTGCGCAACTTGGCTATGAGGGAGGAATTACGCCGCTCGCGTTGGGCATATCGTATCTGATGGGCTCAATCATGATGGGAGTACTGGCTGGACCAGTGCGCCGCGTGCTCCAGGCGCGGGGAGTCACGACACTGTTCGAGTTGTTCGAGGTCTTGTATCCGACGAAAGGCTGGGTGAGCTTTAGTGGATTATTTGCGATCGCTACTCTCCTGGTGTTCTTCTTGATGCTTGCCGCTCAGTATGTGGCTATTGCGATCTTCCTGAGGTTCTTCTGGGGAGTCGATCTTGGCCACGGAATATTGATTGTAGCGGCCATTGTGGGCGGCATCTCTATCCCTCTCTACATCGTGACTGGTGGATTGAGACGCGATCTGATAACCGATTGCTTTCAGGTTGTTGTCATTTCTATAGGTGTTGGATTGCTTTTGGCCAGACTCTCGGTAAACGGTGCTTCCGAACACATCAAGGCGTTGCCAGAGAGTTACTTTCACTTGGGATCAGGTGGTTTCATCTTCTTTGTTGGGTCGTTGTTCTTCGTTGCACCTACCTTTCTCGTGCGTTTTGATCTATGGCAACGCATAGTGACAGCGCGAACAGACGAAGCCGCAAGATTCGGTTTTGTTCTTAGTGGTGTATTGAGCTTCTTTTTCTTTGGAGCTTTTGGTTTGTTGGGACTGTCAGCAAAGGCTGAAGGACTTTCAAGTGCTCAATTCGCTGGTCTTGACATTATTGGCCTCCTGACTACTGATGTCACCTTCCCACTGGTCGTCATTGCCTTCTTCGCTGCGGTACTTTCTTCCGCTGATACGTTCTTGAATGTAGCCTCGATTTCGACTGCTCGCGTTGTTCAATCGGTTAGGAGACGCGCCCGCCTTGCCCATGCCGGCACTGAGTTTCCCAACGAGAAGCAGTCTGATGTGTCGTTGCGAGTTGTCAAAGTGAGCGCCTGGATGGTCGCGCTAATTTCAATGCTTTTCGCTTTTACACTTCGTGATATCGTGGACCTTTTCGCTTCCGCATTTGGTCTTCTCATCGCGTTTGTGCCTGGGTTGGTTGGAGGATTGCTAAAATCCACCCCGCCACAAAAGGCAGCGCTATGGAGTTCTGTAGTAGGGGTTGCGACGGTCTTTCTATTGACGTTCTTCGTACCGCGTGAGGCCTTCTTACCCGGCATTGCGCTAGCGACACTCACCTATTTAATCCTGTCCAGAATGTCTGGATCTAAAGAGCCATATGAAACTGCGAATCAATCAACCGCTTCCACATGAGAGTGCTAGTTGGGCCGCGAGCTGGATCAGAGATATGTGAATGCGTCTCAGAGTTCTACCGCGTTTTGTTGGGCTTTTCCGTTTCACGATGGAGGACGACAGCGGCCACTTCCGCTGGATCGTCGAGCCGCGGGTGCAGGACGGCGAGGCACGCCTGGAACTCGGCGGCAGCCGGGGCTTCGACAGCCTGACGGATGCCGCGCTCGACCAGATCGTGCGCGACGTGAACGCGTGGTACGACGCGAGAGGCTGATTTCGCGCACGACTTCCATCAAACACAACGAGGCGCGAGCGGAACCCACTCGCGCCTCGTCTTTTTCAATCGGATCCGCCCGCTTTCAACCCCCGCAGCCGATCGGCTGGGTGCTGATGACGAAGTTGTCGAAGTAGCGCTCCTGGGCCTTGGGGGCGCCGTCGTTCCAGTAGTTCTCCAGGAAGACGGCGTTGATCCCGTAGGCGCTGTACGAGCCCAGCCAGTTCAGGTTGCTCCGGCGCGCCTCGAGGCTGCCGTTGACCCAGAACTCGAAGACGCCGTTCGCCTGGCCGGCGTCGTTCAGCCGCACGTGCGTCTCGATGCAGTACCACTGCCCCACGTGGGCCGAGTCGAACAGCGGCGTGGTGCCCGTGGCCACGCCCAGCCAGCGCAGGTTGGCGAAGTCGTTGTACATGGTGGTGCGCAGGTTCCCCGCCTCGTCGGTGCCCGAGGCCGGGTCCAGCACCAGGTAGTTGTGCCCGGTCCCGCCGCTCCAGTGGTGGGCGATCATCGCCTGGGCCCAGTTGGAGCCGGCCAGCACGGTGGCGCGCGACAGCTTGTAGCCGCCCCCGCCCGTCCACGCCGGCTCGTGACGCAGGTACACCCGCCAGTAGATCTCGCGGTAGTTCGCCGTGCCCGCGTCCAGCGGGCGGAAGTAGCTGGACGGCGTGCGCCCGAAAGCCGCCCTGAGCGACCCCGCCGCCACCTGCCCCGCCACCCCCCAGCGCGCCCGCATCCCGTGCGAGTCGGCCACCCCCACGCCGGCCGCGCGTGAGAAGCTCCCGCTGTTGGTGACGAACTCGAAGTAGCGGCTCAGCCGGTCCTGCTCGAAGTCGTCGCACCAGATCCACCCCGGCCCCGGCGCCACGCACTCGTTGATCACCACCCCGCCGGACGGCGGAGGAGGAGGGGGCGGAGGCGGTGGCGGCGGGGCGGGCGCGGTGCCCTGGACCATGATCACCGATGTGTCCGCGGCGCTGCGCCAGGTGGCCACGATCTGCGCCGTGCCCGCGGCGCGCGCGGTGACCAGCCCCGTGGAGCTCACCGTGGCGACGCCGGTCTGCAGGCTCGTCCAGGTGGTCCCGCTCGCCTGGATCACGGCGCCGCGGCGGTCGCGCACGGTGGCGGTGAGTTGCACGGTGGCCCCGACGGCGCTCAGCGTGGCCGAGTCGGGGGTGACGGTCAGGGTGCGGTTCTGGACCGCGGCCGAGCCGGACGCGACGGCCACGGCCGCCAGCCCGGCCGCGGCGAGGGCGAAGAGCGCGCGCATGATCCCACCTCCGATTCCGTCCCCCGACAGCAGCGCGTCTCGCCGGCGCCCTGAGGTCGCCCGCGAGGCCAAACCCGGACTGGAGACGCATGAACCGTGGCAGATGCCAGATCCGCGGAGCAGCGGAGGAGACGAGAAGCGGGGATGCAAAACGAGACGCCACCCGCGCTGCAGCACGGGCGGCGTCTCTACTGGTTCGACAGGCTTCCTAACGAAGAGCCGGTCCGTACGGGCTTCTGGAGAGGCTGCTGCATCGGGCTGTCGACCCGACCCCCGGATTCATCATCCGGCTCCTTTCGGACCCCGTTCGACCGGCTTGCGCCGCGCCGTCGGAGCGCAACAGCGACGTCCTGTCCTTCTCAGCCCTTCGATCGGACTCCCGCCGATCCAGGCGCATACGTCGCAGAGCCTTTTCCGCGTTCCCCGGTTTCCTGACGGTCCCCGGGCGCGGCTCCCGAGCGTCCCCGGGATGACTCGCGCGCTGCACAGGAATAGGTATAATCTCCGGCCGCAGAGCCGTCAAGAGTCTTGTCCGCAACGACGACGCGATCTTGTAAGTCGTTGCTGTTTCTTGCTTTCGGTTTGTATTTGGATTCGGCGTGTCTACGGCGCCAAAAATCTAATTCGAATGTTTACGGGGCAGCCGGACCGGCGAAAAACGGCTCCGCGCGCTGCTTTATACGGCCGGGTCGGGAGTGCCCGTAGACGAATTCGCGCTCCGGGCGCGCGCCTCCAGCACGGCGGCGGTGGCCACGAACGCCAGGAGCCCGGCGGCCATGAACTGAGCGAACACCGTCCACCGCAGCGCGTCGGTCATCAGCGCCAAGCGGTGCTCGTACCACAGCTCCTCGAACAGCAGCGGCTCGACCACCTGCGCGCCGAGGGTGGCCAGGAGCAGGTTGGCGGCCGCCGCTTCCCACAGCCGCCCGGGCGAGCGCCGGCGCAGCCAGGCCGCCGCCAGCGCGAAGACGGGGATCGCCAGCGTCCAGTGGCAGTCCAGGTCCAGGCTCAGGCGGTGGTGCAGCGGCCGGGCGGCGTGCCAGTCCACGTGGATGACCGCCACCAGCAGCAGCACGAGCGGCCACGAGACGAGCGAGCGGCGCATGATGCCTCCGGAGGAAGGAGGACGGGGCGGGCGGGTCGAAGGTCCTCTCCAGGCCAGTCTACCGGCCGCGCGAGAGCCGGACAAGGCTGATCCGGGAGGCGCGCTTGCGAGAACGTGATCCGGCACCTCCGTCGTCAGCGCCCGGGCGGTGCTCCCTGGCGGTTCGGGGCCACGATCTCGGCGATCGATTCCACCAGGTTCTCCAGCTCAGTGCCCTGGTTTTCCAGGTTCGTGAGGACTGCCACGCCCACCCTCGCGTCCGGCACCCAGTAGATGATCGAAGTGGCACCCTGCTGATTCCCGCCATGCCACACGGCATCGGGGCGCGCATCGGTGCCGATCGCCCAGCCGAACCCGAATCCGGGCGGCCGGTATCCGGGCGGCAGCGCGACGCCCGCGAGCGTCCGCTCCATCACACCGGCCGACAGCTGGTTCGTCTGCATGCGCGCGACGCTCTCACGGCTGAGAAGCGCGCCGGTCGACAGCGCGGCGAGAAAACGCGCCATGTCCCCGGCCGACGAGACGATCCCGCCGCCGGGCATCCTGCACGACGTGTCTACGAGCTTCGCGTTGCGAAGCGCCCCCGCGCTCGTCACGCCGTAGCCCGACGCCCGGTTGGGGATGATGTCCGTCACTTCGTCGGCACGGGTTCGCGACATCCCCGCGGGGCGGAAGATGTGCTCGCGCAGGTAGTCGATGTAGCGCATGCCCGACGCCCCCTCGACGGCCAGGCCGAGCAGCACGTAGCCGTACGTCGAGTACGTCACTTTCTCGCCCGGTGCGTGCAGCAGCGAATCGCGACCGAACATTTCCAGCGCCTGCTTCAGCTGGTCGCAGTGGCGGGTCGTGTGGTATTCCGCATCGTCCTTGTGATGCCGCACGCCGCTGGTGTGGGTGAGCAGCTGCCGGACGGTGATCGGACGACGCTTGCGCGGATAATCCGGCACGTACATCTGGATCGGCGCATCGAGGTCGATCCGGCCCCTTTCGACGAGCTGCATGACGGCGGCGGCGGTGATCGGCTTCACGTTCGACGCGATCCGATAGACCGTGGTGGTCCTGGCGGGGACGGAGTTCTCGAGATCCGTCATGCCGAACGCCCGCTCGTAGACGATGTCTCCGTCCCTGCTGATCGCGATGCTCAAGCCCGGGATGCGCAGCCGCGACATCGTCGAAGTGATGGCCTGCTCGATGGTCGTGACCTGCGCCTCGGGCAGCTGGGCGCGAACGGGGGCGACTCCGCACAGGACGGCGGTGGCGAGAGCGGGGAGGGACTTCCACATGTTGCCTCCTTGGAGGGCTGCGTTCCTGCGGGCCCGTAGCACGTGAAGTGCCGCCGGGGAGTCGCCGCCGCGCCCGTCCCGCAGTCGTAGCGGACGATTTATGCCGATTCGAGAACCTGATCCGGTAATCTGGCTCGTAGGGAACTTCGATCGCGAATACCGAAGCAGATCGTCAATCAGCTTCAATCGCCCATTTCAACCGTCCGATTCAATCCCCCACTGCAATCAGGTCGTCCCCGGGCCCCGGTCGGCACGCATGCGCGACGGTGGTCCGCGCGCGGATACGGGGGACGGGTAGCGTAAATGCTGGAAATTCGCTAGATTTAAAGCTTGCTCGGGAGCCGATCACGGGTGCTCGCGGCCGCCACGCAAGCGCGGCCGACCTCGCGGGAGCACGAAATCCCCGGGCAAATCCACGAAAACTTAAGGCGCGACGCGAGAAAAACGGCGAGAATGCCGCGCGCCTCCATGCAGCGGACCCGGAAGAGAAAAGCCCGGGCCACACGAGGAAACGAATGCGATTCAACGAGCTCAACCTCGCACCGGAGCTGGTGCGGACCGTCACGGAGCTGGGGTACGAGACCCCCACTCCGATCCAGCAGCAGGCGATCCCGCTGGCGCTGGAAGGGAAGGACGTGCTGGGCCGCGCGCCCACGGGCACGGGGAAGACGGCGGCGTTCATGCTGCCCTCCCTGCACCGGATGCGCGGCAAGGAGGGCCTCAAGGTGCTGGTCCTCTGCCCCACCCGCGAGCTGGCCATCCAGGTGGCCGACAACGCGAGGGAGTACGCGAGGGGCGTCGAGATGTTCGTGGGCGTGGTGTACGGCGGCGTGCCGCTGGACCGCGAGATGCGCGACCTGCGCGCGGGCTTCGAGGTGCTGGTGGCCACGCCCGGGCGCCTGATCGACCACCTGGAGCGCGGCAACGTGGACCTCTCCGAGGTCGAGGTGCTGGTGCTGGACGAGGCGGACCGGATGCTCGACATGGGCTTCAAGCCGCAGATCGACCAGATCCTGCGCCGCGTGCCCAGGGAGCGCCAGACGCTCTTCTTCTCGGCCACCATGCCCAACGCGGTGAAGTCGCTGGCGTACGAGATGCTGCGCGACCCCGTCACCGTCGAGGCGGCGCCGAAGGTCACCACGGCCGAGGGGGTGGAGCAGTTCGTCTACCCCGTGGAGGGGCGCCAAAAGACCGAGCTGATGCTGCACCTGCTCAAGGAGCAGCAGTGGGACTCGGCGCTGGTGTTCTGCCGCACCAAGTTCGGCGCCGACCGGCTGGCCACCCAGCTCACCCGCGCCGGGCACCAGGTGGAGGTGATGCACAGCGACCGGAACATGACGCAGCGCGTGCGCGCGCTGGAGAAGTTCCGCGAGGGCGAGGTGAAGATCCTGATCGCCACCGACGTGGCGCAGCGCGGGATCGACGTCGAGGGGATCAGCCACGTGATCAACTACGACGCGCCCAAGGACCCGGAAGGGTACGTGCACCGCGTGGGCCGCACGGCGCGCGCGGGCGAGACGGGGATCGCCATCACCTTCATGTCGGGCGGCGAGATCGGCGACGTGGCCGCGGTGGAGCACCTGCTGGGCCGCCGCATCCCCCGCGTGCACGTCCCCGGCTTCAGCCTGCTGGGCGAGGGCGACGAGTCGCAGATGGAGCTGCCGCCCACGCCGCAGGAGCAGCGCGCCACCCGAGGCCGCCGCCTGGGCGCCCGCGCCGGCAAGGAGCTCACCCCCGAGGAGCTGCAGAAGCTGCTCAAGGTCGGCTGAGCCAGGCCGGTAGTCGGAAATCAGAGAGGACGGCTCCCCGCGTGGGGGCCGTCCTCTCGTCGTTATCGAGGGTATCTAAAAGAAAAGCCTCACGCAGAGTCAGCAGAGGAAGCAGAGAACACACCGCCCGTGTGGGTTTCCTCAGCTACCTCTGCTTCCTCTGCGTGAGGCCTTTGCTCTTTCCCCGTTTCGCACCGGCATTCATTTTGACGAGAAGCAACAGGTGCCAGGGAGGGGCGCCTCTACTCCACGGACGATCCCGATTCGCATGAGAGCCTTCTGCATGGCCGCCGTCTTCCTGCTGGCGTGGGCGGCGGCGTGCGACAACCCCGCCGACGCCGGGGACCTGGCCGAGTGCCTCCGCGAGCACCCCGCCTCCGTGCGCGACTACAGCCTGGGTGACGTGGTGGTCGACTCGCTGGTCGACGACGACTGCCGCTTCGAGGACCGCTCGCGCCTGGACGTGTACCGCTTCGTCCTCGCGTCCCCGCGCACCGTCACCATCACGCTGCGCTCCGACGACTTCGACGCGTACCTGGTCCTGGCGGACTCGGACAGCACGGTCGTGGTCCAGAACGACGACTTCGAGCTCCCGGCCAGCACGGACGCGCGGATCATCGACATCCTCCCCGCCGGCACCTATTACATCGGCGTGAACTCGCTGGACCGGCGCGAGAAGGGCGTGTACACGCTCTCCAGCGTGGGGGGCGCGATCGCCGCGCCGGCCGCGGACCGCGCGGCGGCGCCGGGCCCGGAGGGCGCGCCGCGCACCCGCCCGCGCCGGCTCCCCGGCGGATCGTAACCCGTTGGGAGGACAGCACGTCCGCGCGGGGAGACACACCCCCGCGCGGCGGAGCGCGGCCGGGCCAGCAGCGGCGCGGATTCCCGGCTCCGGGGCGGCTGGCACACGGGATGCTTGTGCGACGAGCGTTTCCGCCGCGCTTCCGGCGGCGGAGCTCCCGAGACAGAGACGACCGCGGCGCCGTTTGATCCCGCGCCGCGCCGATGTAGATTGCCGGTCGCGCCGGCGGCTCCTGCCGCACCGCCGGCGTCCGCCGCGCGCAGGCGCCGCGGCATGTCCCGCTTCCCGAGTCCCTGAATGCTCGCACGCCCCCAGCGCGGCGCCTCTGCGACCTTCGGCGGCCCGCGCGCGCTCGTCGTGCTCTGGGCCGCGGCCGCGCTGGCCGCGTGCGCGAGCGCCGGCGGCGGGGCGCCGGCCGGCCCCCTCCCCCAGTTCTCGGCCTTCGAGGGGCGCGAGGTGAAGGAGGTGGAGTTCTCGGGCGACCTGCAGGTCCCCGAGGACTCGCTGAACGCCGTGGTCACCACCCGCCCCAGCAGCTGCGGGTTCCTCTTCCTCCACGTCTGCCCCTTCGGCCTCCTCGACAAGGACTACCACCTGGACCTGGAGGTGCTGGCGCGCGACGTGGTGCGCATCCAGCTCTTCTACCGCGACCAGGGCTACTACGGCACGCGCGTGACCCCCTCGGTCACCGACGCGGGCGACGACAAGGTGGCGGTGCGCTTCGCCATCCTCCCCGGCGACCTGGTGCGGCTCACGGCGCTGGAGATCGACGGCACCGAGCGGGCGATCCCCGAGGAAGAGCTCGTCAAGCGGGTGCCGCTCAAGGTGGGCGAGCCGTTCCGGCGCATCGACTTCGTGGCCTCGGTCGACACCGTGAGGAACGCGCTGCTGGAGGAGGGGCACGCCTACGCGCAGGTGCTGCGCAACTACCAGATCGACACCATCGCCGACGCGGCCCAGGTGCAGCTGCAGGCGGTGCCCGGGCCGGTGGTGACGGTGGACAGCATCATCTTCGTGGGCAACTACCGGCTCACCCAGCGCACGGCGCTGCACTCGCTCTCGTTCCGCGAAGGGCAGCGGCTCCGGAGCACGGAGCTGGCCCGGAGCCAGCGCAACCTGTACGACCTGGAGCTGGTGGACTACGCCACCGTGGAGGTGGCGCCCGAGTCGCTGCAGGTGACCCCCGACTCGCTGGAGCTGGACCGCGACAGCATCGGGAGCACGGTGCTGGTGCGCATCGTGGAGGCGCCGCGCTACGCGGTGGACCTCTCGGCGGGGTACGGCACGCTGGACTGCTTCCGCGGCCAGGCCAGCCACACCGACCGCAACTTCCTGGGCGGCGCCCGGCGGCTGGAGGTCTCGGGGCTGGTCTCCAAGGTGGGCGTGGGGACGCCGCTGGACGCGGGGCTGGAGAACTCGCTCTGCCGCGAGTTCAGCCTCGACAACCAGCCCACCCGGGTGGACACGCTGATCGCGCAGGCGATCAACTACCGGCTGGCGGCCGACTTCCTCCAGCCGCGCTGGTTCGGCACCCGCACCAGCATCGGCGCCAGCGCGTACACCGAGCGCATCTCCGAGCTGGGGCTCTACGTGCGCACGGCGCTGGGCGGGCAGGTGGGGTTGATCCGGCAGGTGGCGCCCTTCACCGTGTTCTCCACCACCTTCACGGTGGAGCGGGGGAGCACCCAGGCCAGCGACTTCTTCTTCTGCGTGGCGTACGAGGTGTGCGAGCCCGGCGACATCGCCACGCTCAAGGAGCCGCGCTGGTCGAACTTCCTGTCGCTGGGGCTCCTTCGCAACCGGGTGCGGCTGGACCCCTTCCCCAGCGGCGGCTACCAGGTGCGCCTGGGCACCGACTACGCCTCCAGCTTCATCGGCTCGGAAGACGAGTACCTGCGCGTGCTGGGCGACGGGAGCGTCTACCGCGAGCTGCGCGAGGACTGGGTGCTGCAGCTCAGGCTCACCGGCGGCACCTTCCTGGAGGGGGTGGTGGGCGACGGCTTCATCCCGCCGCAGCGGCGCTTCTACGCGGGCGGGGCCACCACGGTGCGCGGCTACCGCCGCAACCAGCTGGGCCCCCTGGTCTACATCCGCCGCGTGCGCCCCGACGAGGGCGACGACGACGAGAAGCCGGACGTGGACCTGGTGGCCTCGGGGACGGGGGGGACGGGGATGGTGGTGGGCACCGCGGAGCTCACCGCTCCCTCGCCGTTCTTCCGCGACAACCTGCGGCTGGCGGCGTTCGTGGACGCGGGGCGGGTGTGGTCGTCCGACACGCTCACCTCCGATCCCGGCCTGCGCTTCACGCCGGGGGCGGGGCTGCGCTACGCCTCGCCGGTGGGGCCGCTGCGCGCAGACCTGGCCTACAACCCGTACGGGTGCGTGCCGGGGCCGCTCTTCAAGATCACCGAGACCGGCTCGCTGGAGGGGCCGCTGGACCGCGAGTTCGTCCCCACCCGGCGGCGCGTCTGCACGCGCCGGCTGACGCTGCACCTCAGCATCGGGACGGCGTTCTAGGATGGCGCGCCGCCGCCTGGACCGGGTCGCCCTGCTCGTCGTGGGCGTGCTGGCGGGGTTCCTGGGGACCTTCCTGGTGGTGTACCTGTACGTGAACGCGGCGCGCACCCGGGTGGTGGAGGAGCGAGTCCGCGTGGCGCTGGGCCTCCCCGAGCAGGCGTTCAAGCTGGAGGACGTGGAGCCCGACGGGTCTTTGCGGATCCTCCTGCGCGACGTGGCCTTCCTGGACCGGAGCGGCGACACCATCGCCGCCTCGCCCGTGGTCCGCGCGCGGCTCCTGGCCGGCTCGCTGGCGGGGACCGGTCCGATCGTGTTCGACGAGGGCGAGATCGTACGGCCGAAGCTCAGCATGGTGCAGGACGCGCGCGGCGAGTGGAACGTCTTCCAGATCTTCGCCGTGGAGGCGCGCGGCCAGCCGGTGCAGCGTCCCGGCGCGGCCGACGAGGAGTCGGCCGCCCGCCCGCTCGTCTTCCGAAGCTTACGCATCGTCGACGGGCGGGCGCGCATCGCCACGCCGTCCACGCCGCCGCGCCGGGGGCCGCCCGCGCGCTACGCCTCCGGGGGCACGCCCGAGGTGGTGCGCTACCGCGGGCGGTGGCTCAACGTCCACTACGTGAACGACCTGGACGCCACGCTGGGGATGGTGCGCGTGGGCGGCAGCACCGGGTGGCGGGTGGAGATCGCGCGCGCCAGCGCCCGCGTCACCAATCCCGACACGCGCATCGAGGCGCTGGCCGGCTGGTTCGAGGACCGCGGCGACAAGACGATCCGCTTCGACCTCCAGACCTTCCGCACCCCGTACTCCTCGTTCGACGGCGAGGGCTCCATCGCCACGGGCGGGCCCGCGCCGCGCTACGACGTGCGGCTGCGCGCCCACCCGCTCGACCTGCGCGACCTGGCCGGGATGGGCTTCCCCGTGCCGCGCGAGGGGACCGCCCGCTTCGCGCTGGCGATCGAGACGCTCGCCGGCAGCCGCACCCGCTGGACGGTGACCGACGCCGACGTGGCCGTGCTCGACTCGCGCGTCTCCGGGCGCCTGACGGCCGTCACCACCCCCGGCGCGGAGCCGGTCTTCTCCAACACGCGGCTGACTCTTTCGCCGCTCCGCCTGCGCGACCTGGAGACGCTGGGGTTCGCCCAGGACCTCCCCGTCGCCGGCGAGCTGCGCGGAACGGTGGCCTCGCTGGACGTGCTGGAGGCCGGGCGCGGCGGGCCGCTGCGCGTGGACCTGGCGGCGACGCTGACCCCGAAGACGACGCGCGACGTGCCGCCGTCGTCCCTCACCGCGCGCGGCCTGGTGCGCTTCGGCCCGGAGGGGGTGCGCTTCGACGGGCTGCGGGTGAGCGCCGACCCGGTGCACCTGGCGCTCTTCGCCGACGCCGCGCCCGCCCAGCGCGGCCTGCTGCGGGGGACGCTGCGCGGCGGGGCCACCCTCTCGGGGACGCTCGCGCAGCTGCGCATCAGCGGCGGCGACCTGGCGTACGCGGTGGGGACCGCGCCGGAGACGCGCCTCACCGGCCTCTCGGGCGAGCTGTCGCTCGGCAAGACCATGCGCTACCGGCTGGAGGCGCGCGCCGAGCCGCTGGCGCTCGCCACGCTCACCGAGCTCTTCCCCGCCCTCCCCTTCCGCTCGGCCACCCTCTCGGGGCCGATCCGCCTCTCGGGGACCAACCGCGAGGCGCGCTTCGACGTGGACCTGGAGGGGGCGGCGGGGGCGCTGGAGGCGCGCGGGACGCTGGCCTTCGGCGGGGCGGCGCCGCGCTTCGACGTGTCGGGGCGGGTGGAGGCGTTCCGGCCGGGCGGCGTGCTGGCGACGCGGACGCCGGTGGAGGGCCCGCTCACCGGCACCTTCGCGGCGCGGGGGACCACGGAGGACTTCCGCTTCGACGTGAACATGGCGGCGGGCCAGGGCCGCTTCACCCTGGGCGGCACCGTGCGGCGCCCCGGCGGCGGGCCGGCGGTGTTCGACGTAACCGGGCGGGTGGACGACTTCCAGCTGGGGCTCCTCCTGGGCCGCCCCGACCTGCTGCCGGGCCCGGTGAGCGGGCCGATCCGGCTGGCCGGCGGCGGGGGGCAGCCGTACCGCTTCGACGTGGGGCTGCGCGGGCCGCAGGGCGCGCTGGACCTGGAGGGGTGGTTCCAGCCGGGGACGGTGCCCCGCTACGCGGTCAGCGGCGCGGTAGGCGGGCTGGACCTCTCCGGGCTCCCGCTGCTCTCCTTCCTGCCGCGCTCGCGGGTGACGGGGACGGTGTCGGTCGAGGGGCGGGGGACCACGCCGGAGACGTTCGTGGGCCGCGTCGACCTGAACCTGGCGGCCGGGTCCACCATCGGCGGGCTGCCGCTCCTGGCGGGGGTGGCGCGCCTCTCCAGCGACGGCAACATCCTGCGCGTGGACACCCTCCTCTTCGCGGTGCGCGGGGGGCGGCTGGAGGCGCGCGGGGCGCTGGGGATCACCCGCCCGGCCGAGGTGCCGCTCACCTTCTCGCTCGACGTGCCCAACCTGGCCGCCGTCCGCCCGCTGGTCCCCGGGGCCGACACGCTCCCGGACCTGGCGGGGTCGCTCCTGGCGCGGGGGAGCGTGGGCGGGACGATCCGGATGCCCACCTTCGCGGCCACCGGGCAGGCGCGCGGCTTCCGCTACGGGAAGTACGCGGCGGGGTCGCTGGACTTCGACGCGCGCGGGGTGAAGGAGCCGGCGGGGTGGACGGCCACCGCCAAGCTGGACGGGACCGACCTGGAGTCGGGCGGGCTGCGCCTGCAGGCGCTCACCCTGGAGGGGAACGCCTCGCGCGGCCGGGCCTCGTTCGGCCTCTCGGCGCGGCGCGACCCGCAGACCGACCTGACGGCGGCCGGGACGCTGGAGCTGGTCCCGGGCGGGCTCACCGTGCAGGGCGCCATCCTGGACCAGCTGACGCTGCGGGTGGCGGGGACCGAGTGGCGCCTGGCCGAGCGGGCGCGCGTGGGGTGGGCGGCCGAGCGGGGGCTGGCGGTGGAGAACCTGCTGCTGCGGCGCACGGGCGCGGGGAGCGGCTTCCTGGCGATGGACGGCGCCATCCCGCCGCGCGGCAGCGCCGACTTCCGCCTGCACGCCGAGGGGATCGACCTGGCCGAGGCGCACCGCATCTTCCCCGCCTTCCCCGACGCCGAGGGGATGCTGCGGGTCGACGCCACCCTGCACGGCACGGTGGAGGACCCGCGGCTCACCCTGGACGCGCGGGTCGACAGCTTGCGCTTCGGCGGGGCGCTGGCCGACTCGGTGCACGTGGTGGCGAACTACGCGGCCGGGCGGCTGGAGGCGAGCGCGGGGGTGCGGGTGGGCTCTCGCGAGGTGCTGGCCGCCCGCGCCACGGTGCCGATGACGCTCACGCTGGGGGGGATCGTCCCCGGCTTCGACGTGCTGGAGAACGGGCCGCTCACCGCGACGATCGCGGCCGACTCGGTGCCGCTGGGGCTGGTGGCGGCCGGCTTCCCGCAGTTCGTGGAGGACGCGGAAGGGGTGATGCGGGCGCAGGTGGAGGTGCGCGGCACTCCCGGCGACCCGCGGGTGAGCGGGAGCGCCTCGGTGGAGCGCGGCGCGCTCACCGTGGTGCCGCTGAAGGCGCGCTGGTCGGCGATCAACGGCCGGCTCTCGCTGGCGGGCAACGAGATCCGCATCGACTCGCTCAGGGCCCGGAGCGGCAACGACGGGAGCGCCTTCCTGAACGGCACCGTGCGGCTGGACGACCCCACGCGGCCGCTGCTGGACCTGGCGCTCGTCCTGGACGACTTCAAGGTGGCCGACAACCCCGAGCTGGCCGAGGCCGAGGTCAACGCGCGGCTGCGGGTGACGGGGAACTTCCCCGGCGCCTCTCTCACGGGGCGGATGGAGATCAACGACGCGGTGATCTACCTGCCGGAGTTCGGGGCCGAGCGGGAGCGCGAGATCGTGGCCGCGGAGGTGGGCGCGCTGGGGGCCGACACGGCGACGGCGCCGCAGGGGGCGGCGGCGCTCCTGGCGGCGTTCGTCCCGCGCGACCTGCGCATCGACATCGGCGACAACGTGTGGCTGGAGTCGCCCGAGGCGCGCATCCAGATCGCCTCGGGCGACGAGGGGATCACGGTGGACCGGCCGCCGGGCTCGGAGGTGCCGCTCATCTACGGCGCGGTGCAGGCGGTGCGCGGCACCTACACGCTGGAGGTGCTCACCGTCGAGCGCGAGTTCGAGGTGGTGGAGGGCGAGGTGCGCTTCTTCGGGACGCCGGAGCTGAACCCGGCGCTCGACATCACGGCCGCGCACGAGGTGCGCTCGGGGACGCGCGACGAGCCGCTGACGGTGCTGGTGCACGTCACCGGCACCCTGCAGAACCCGCAGGTGGAGCTCACCTCCGACACGCGCCCGCCGCTGCCGTCGTCGGAGCTGGCGGAGCTGCTGGTGTTCGGGCGGCGCTTCGAGGACCTGGAGGGGCTCCCCGACGAGATCACGCGGGGGATCTTCTTCCAGGAGGCGATCGGCAACTGGCTGGCCGGGCAGATCGAGCGGACGCTGATCAAGACCGGCTTCGTGGACTACGTGCGGGTGCGCACCAGCACCGCGGCGGCCTCGGTGGGGGCGTCGGGGGCGAGCGCCAGCACCTTCGGGCTGGGGCTCCTGGGCCCGGTGTCGATCGAGGCGGGGAAGGAGGTGGTCAGCAACGTCTTCGCCTCGATCCAGCTGGTGGACGTGTTCTCGGGGAACGAGAAGCTGGGCGGAGCGATCGACTGGGAGGTGACGCGGCGGCTGCGCCTGCGGGCGGCGTACGAGCCGGTGCGGCGCGACCCGCTGGTGCGGCGCGAGTTCAACCGGGGGAACCAGATCACGGTGGACGCGCGGGCGCGCTGGGAGTACGGCCGCCCCAAGGTGCAGGCCGACATCGGCCCGAGCCGGCGCAGGCGCGACCCCCGCCAGCCGGAGCCCGGCAAGCCGTCGACGCCCACGGGCGAGCCGGCGCCCCCGCCGCCCCCGGAGAGCCCGCAGCGGGACGAGCGGCGGGAGGAGAAGCGAAGATGACGCAGGGCCCGCCCCGGGGAACCGGGGCGGGCCCTGCC
Organism: Longimicrobium sp.; assembly: GCA_036389795.1. Lineage (NCBI taxonomy): Bacteria > Pseudomonadati > Gemmatimonadota > Longimicrobiia > Longimicrobiales > Longimicrobiaceae > Longimicrobium > Longimicrobium sp. The sequence goes on along the minus strand of DASVWD010000094.1, from coordinate 18,293 downwards.
GCTTGCTGGCTGAAATCTCGGCGCTTCGCGCGGCGGTCGCGCGGGGAGATTCCTCACGAGCGGCGGCACCGGCGCCGCGCGGGGGCCCTCACCCGCCGCCGTAGAGCGGCAACCCTCTCCCAACTTCGGGAGAGGGTGGACTTTACGTAGCCCGGTGCGGTGGTCGGGACCGGGGGTGCCGGCTGTTCCCTGTTCCCTGTTCCCTGGGGTTGCGTGAGGGATGCGCGCCCGACAGGGCCGGGACGCCGCCGCCACAGGGGTTTCGTGGCGGCGGTGGCCCGGCGCCGTTGGGCACGGCCGTATCGTGCCCTACGGCGCGCGCAGCCCGGCCCGGAGCGCAGCGGAGGGACACGCCCGCACCACGCCGTCGCGGTCCGGGCGGTTGCCGTTGCGCCGTCCGGGCAGTAAGAATCAGCGCGAACCGGCGCGGCTCAGGGGAGCAGCGGCTCCTCGCGGGCGTTGCGGCGGGTGAGCCGCACCACCGTGCTGTCGCCGCGGAGGGTGACGGGGACCTCCCACTCCAGCACCGTCTCGGGGAGCACGTAGGTGGCCACCAGCCACCCCTTCGCGAGCTCGCCGGCCTCGAGCTCGGCGCGGCCCGCGGCGTCGGTGGTGTCGGCCTTCTCGCCGGTGCCGGCGGCGGCGGCGGCCTTCTCCACCGCCTCTTCGTACGGCTCGCGGATCTTCTCCAGCCACGCCGCGCGCGCCTTGCGCAGCGAGTCGGCGCGCGCCAGCAGCGCCTGCCGCTCCGCGCGCACGGCCGCGGGCACGGTGTCGCCGCGCTGGCGGAGCTGCGCCTCCCGCGCCTGGAGGGCCGAGAGGCGCTGGAGCAGTTCCTGCGGAACCTCGGGGATGGTGTCCCCGCGCTCGCCGGCCAGTGAATCGAGAACGGCCTCGCGGTCGTACGGTAGGAGCCGCACGGGGAGGTCGGCCACCGGCTGCCCGTCGAGGGCGGCGTGGACCACCACCTTCGGCCCGCCGCCGCACGCGGCCAGCGCGGCCAGGGCGAGCGCCCCGGGCGGTGGAAGGGTTCGAGGGATTCTCAAGCAACGGCTCCGTTGGAGGAGGCTGGACTGACCGGTCTGACGAGGCAACGTACGGGCGCCCCACCCATCGCACAACGCGTGCGACGGCCGCGCCCGCTCCCTGGCACCGCGACGCTCGTGGCCGCGGCGCTCCTCTTTGCCGTCCCGTCGCGCGCGCAGGCGCCCGGCCCGCTCGACCTCGGCGGGCTGCGCATCCCCGCGCCCACGGGGTACGTCAACGACTTCGCCAACGTCCTGGACCCGCAGTCGGAAGCGGCGATCCAGGGGATCGTGGACGACGTGCGCGCGAAGAGCGGGGGCGCCGAGATCGTGGTGGTCACGCTGCCTTCGCTGGAGGGGCGGCCGATCTTCGAGGTCGCCACCGAGATCGCGCGCGGGTGGAGGATCGGCAGCCGCGGCGAGATCGGCGACTCGCTGCGCAACGTGGGCGCGCTGGTGCTGCTGTCGCTGGGCGACCGCCGGGTGCGCATCCACGTGTCGGAGGGGGCCAACAACTTCATCACGGCGGCCGAGTCGGGGCGCATCCAGGACCAGTACATGCTCCCCGCCTTCCGCCGGGGCGACTACGCCGCGGGGCTCCGGCTGGGGGTGCAGGCGCTGGCGGGCGACTTCGCGCGGCACTTCGGCTTCCAGCTGGACCCGAGCGCGGCCCCCGTGCCGCCCCCCGTTTCCGAGCGGCAGCCGCGGCCGACGACCCGGAGCAGGGGCTTCCCGCCCGGCCTGCTCTTCATCCTCTTCATGGTCCTCTACTTCCTCATCAACCGCAGGGGAGGCGGGGGGCGCGGCGGGCGGCGGCGCCGGCGCGGGTGGGGCGGGCCGATCATCATTCCCTTCCCCATGGGAGGCGGCTGGGGCGGCGGCGGGTTCGGGGGAGGTGGCGGCGGAGGGGGGTTCGGCGGCTTCGGCGGCGGGGGCGGCTGGAGCGGCGGCGGCTCCGAACGGGGCTGGTGAGCCAAGGAGCGAGGAGCGTGAGGATGGGGAAGGAGATCGAGCGGGCGCGGGCCTTCGCGGCCGAGCTGGCGGGGGTGTACGGCGACGAGCTGGTGTCGGCGGCACTCTACGGCTCGGCGGCGCGCGGGGAGTACCGCGAGGGGGTCTCGGACCTGAACCTGCTGGTGCTGCTCAAGGACGCGTCTCCCGCGGCGCTGCGCCGGGGGGCGCGGCTGGCGCGGGGGTGGGTGGCCGAGCGCAACCCGCCGCCGCTGGTGCTCTCGGAAGAGGAGTGGCGCTCGTCGGCGGACGTGTGGCCGATCGAGATGTCGGACATCCGCGACGCGCACCTGGTGCTGCACGGGAGCGACCCGTTCGCGGAGGTGGAGATCGACCCGGCAGACCTCCGGCGCCAGTGCGAGAGCGAGCTGAAGGGGAAGCACGTGCGGCTGCGCGAGCGCTACCTGATGTCGGCCGAGGAGCCGGCGGAGCTGGAGGCGCTGCTGCTGCACTCGTTCCCCACCTTCCTGGTGCTCTTCCGCACCGTGCTGCGGCTGGACGGGGGCGAGGCGCCGCGCGACGCGGAGGGCGTGGTGCGGCTGGCGGCGGAGCGCGCGGGGTTCGATCCCGGGCCGCTGCTGGAGGTGCACCGCGCCCGGCACGGCGGGGCGAAGCTGGAGGCGCGCTCCGACGCGCCGGTGGTGGTGGGGTACCTGGACGCGGTCGAGCGCGTGGTGCGCTACGTGGACCGCTACGTGGACGGGACGGCGTGAGGCTCGTTCCCGGATCTTGCGAGAGGCTGCGAGGATGCAGACGAACCCGCTTTCCCGGAGGAGAACGATGCGGTTCGCGAAGATGGTGCTGGCGGCGGCGCTGGGGCTGGGGCTCGGGGGGTGCGGCTACAACCGCATCCAGGACCTGGACGAGCGCGCCGAGCAGGCGAAGTCGAACATCGGGGTGCAGCTCACCGCGCGCAACCAGTTGATCCCCAACCTGGTGGCCACGGTGAAGGGCGCCGCCGAGTTCGAGCGCGGCACCCAGACCGAGATCGCGCGCGCCCGCGCCGGGCAGCTGCAGCAGGCCGAGCAGCAGCTCACGCAGGCCCGCCAGCAGACGCAGGCCGCGGTGCAGGGCGGCGACGTGCAGCAGATGCAGGCGGCCGACGCGGCCGCCGTGCGCTCGATCGGCACCTACCTGAACATCGCGGTGGAGGCGTACCCCGAGTTGCGGGCCACGCAGAACTTCACGGCGCTGCAGGACCAGCTGGCCGAGAGCGAGAACAAGATCGCGCAGGCCCGCACCGACTACAACTCGGCGGTGCGCGACTACAACACGTACATCCGCCAGTTCCCGCAGACGATCACCGCCAAGATCACCGGCGCCGACCGCAAGGAGCCCTACCAGGCTCCCGCCGGCAGCGAGCAGGCGCCCACGGTCGACTTCAGCCAGCCGAAGTAGGGACGGGATCGGCGGGTCGGGCAGACGCAACGGGGCCGCACCTCGCGAGGGGTGCGGCCCCGAGGTTCCGAGAATAGCCTGTCCCGCGTTAGATTCCTCTGAAGTCCAATCACGGAGAGTGTAACATGAGCGCAGCGATCGTCGTGATGCTTTCAGATGAGACAAAGGCGGAGGTGGACGCGTTGTCACGGGCGGACGGCGTTTCCCAGGACGACATCGTTCGCGCGGCGGTCGAAGAGTACGTCCTTGCGCGTCGGCTCGGTGAGATCCGCGAGCGAGTGGTGCCGCAGGCGCGGGCGCAGGGATTCTTCACGGACGAGGACGTCTTCCGCGCCATCTCGTGAGGCTCGTCCTCGACACGAACGTGCTCGTGGCCGCCTTTGCGACCCAGGGCCAGTGCTACCGGCTGCTCCGCCACTGCGTGAAGAACCACTCGCTCGTCACTTCCGCCTTCCTCCTGCAAGAACTCGAGAGCAAGCTGCTCCGGAAGATCAAGATCGCTCCCGATGACGTCGAGGCGATCATGTCGGCGGTGCGGTCGTACAGTAAGGTGGTAGTCCCGGAGCCGCTCGCGGTGCCTGTCTGCCGCGATCCCGACGATGATTGGGTGCTGGCGACGGCGGTGACGGGACAGTGCCGTTGCATCGTAACCGGAGACCGTGATCTCCTGGTCCTCCGCCGACACGACGCGATCGACATCGTGAGCCCAGCTGAGTTCTGGCGCTTGGAAGACGAGAACGCAAAGGACTAGCTTTCCGAGCCATCCTTGCACATCAGCGACCCCGCGGCATCGAACTGCCGCGGGGTCGTCATCTCAGGTGCTCGTCGCCGTTCGCGGTTGAAGCCTCGCGGGGTTTGCGAGGCTTTCCGTGGTTCCAGCGAGTGTCTTCAGGCACTCGCGCCCGGCACTCGCCCTACGCCACTCGCACCTCCGGCACTCACGCCCTGCCGCCGCACCGGCTCACCCGCCGCAGGGGATGCGGCGCCGCTCCTCCAGGAAGCGGACGCGGCGCTCGTCCTGGGGGATGCGCACCACGGAGACGGGGTAGACCTCGGCGCCCTCGTCGGGGCAGCCGGCGACCAGGGTGGTGCGGCGCACCAGCACCATCAGCGTGTCGCCCTTCTCGCCGCGCCCCACGATCTCGATGCGCTCCTGCGCCGACTTGCGCTTGCCCATCGCCGCCAGCACCAGCATCTCCTTCTGCCAGTCCATCCCCGGCGGCAGCGCGGGCGGCGTGCACCCCGGGTTCACGCCCCAGAACGACTCCCACTCGATCGGCTGGCGGAAGACGGAACGCGAAGAGGGCGAGTTGCAGCGGCGCTCGGCCGCCTGCGCGACGGGCACCCGCGCGCTCGCCGGGAGCGTGGTGAAGCCCTCCGGCAGCGGCGCGTCGTCCGCGGCGCCCCCCGCGTCCCCGCCGCCGCAGGCCGCGAGCAGGGCCAGGCAGAGCGCGGCGGCGAGCCGAAGCGGCCGTCGAGAGTGAAGCATCGCGGTCATGGCGGTATCTGGCGGCAACGGGTCTGTCGCGGTGCGCGGGGTGGCCGGGAAGCCGCGCCGGGGGCGGGCGTGCCCTCCGTTCCCTTCCCAAACGGGGGGTGCGGGAGCATATTCAGGGCGACCCGGCGCGACAAGCCCAGAGGCGGCGAGCCCCCCGCCATCTCGTTGTTGTACTTCGCGTTACCTTCGTTTTCCCCACGAGCGGAAGCACCCCCGGCCGATGTCGTTCGTCCACCTGCACTGCCATTCCGAGTACTCGCTCCTCGACGGCGCCAACCGCATCGAGGACCTGGTGAAGCGCGCCTGCGAGCTCGAGCAGCCCGCCCTGGCGCTCACCGACCACGGCTGCATGTTCGGCGCGTGGGTCTTCCAGGAGCAGGCGAAGAAGGCCGGCGTCAAGCCGATCGTGGGGATGGAGGCGTACGTCGCCCCCGCCTCGCGCTTCGACCGCACCAAGACCAAGGGCGAGAAGGGATACTACCACCTGGTGCTCCTGGCGCGCGACTACCAGGGGTACAGGAACCTCTCCCGCCTCACCTCCATCGGCTACACGGAAGGCTTCTACGGCAAGCCGCGCATCGACCGCGAGGTGCTGGCGAAGCACTCCGAGGGGCTCATCGTCACCTCGGCGTGCCTGGCGGGCGAGGTGGCGCAGCACCTGATGGAAGACCAGTGGGAGGAGGCGCGCCGGGCGGTCGAGTGGCACCAGGAGGTGTTCGGCGAGCGCTACTACCTGGAGGTGCAGGCGCACGACTCCCCGGGGCAGGCGCGGCTCAACGAGCGCATCTTCCGCCTGGCGGCCGAGACGGGCGTGCGCGTGGTGGCCACCAACGACGCGCACTTCCTGAAGGCCGAGGACCACCAGGCGCACGACGTGCTCCTCTGCATCGGGCTGGGGAAGGACTTCGCCGACCCCGACCGGATGAAGTACGACGGCCAGCTCTACTTCAAGAGCCACGCGGAGATCGCCGAGCGCTTCCCCGACCGGCCCGACGTGCTCGAGAACACGCTGGCGATCGCGGAGTCGGTGGACCTCGCGATGCCCAGGAAGTACTACGTCCCCAACTTCCCCACCGAGCCCGAGGGGTACGCGTCGGAAGACGAGATGCTCTCCGCCTGGGTGTGGCGCGGGGCGATGCGGCACTACGCGCCCGCGGGGACGCCGGAGGGCGCGGACCCGAAGGCCGTGCTCCCGGCCGAGGTGGTGGACCGGGTGGAGTACGAGCTGGGGGTGATCACCAAGCTGGGGTACTCGGGCTACTTCCTGATCACGGCCGACTTCATCCGCTGGGCGCGCGACCACGACATCCCCGTCGGCCCCGGGCGCGGCTCGGCGGCGGGGTCGATCGTGGCGTACTGCATGGGGATCACCGACTGCTGCCCGCTCAAGTTCGACCTCCTCTTCGAGCGCTTCCTGAACCCCGAGCGCGTGTCGATGCCCGACATCGACGTGGACTTCTGCTTCGAGCGCCGCGGCGAGGTGATCGAGTACGTGCGCGAGAAGTACGGCCGCGACGCGGTGGGGCAGATCATCACCTTCGGGACGATGAAGAGCCGGGCGGTGGTGAAGGACGTGGGGCGCACCCTGGGCTTCCTCCCCGCGGAGACGGACCGGCTGGCCAAGCTGATCCCCAACGCCCCCAACTTCTCCATGACGGTGGAGGAGGCGAAGGAGAAGATCCCCGAGATCAGGGAGCTGTACGAGAAGGAGGAGCGCTACCGGCAGCTGCTGGACTACTCGAGCACGCTGGAGGGGCTCAGCCGCCACAGCAGCGTGCACGCGGCCGGCGTGGTGATCGCGCCGGGGCCGCTGGACGAGTACGTGCCGGTCTGCACGCAGTCCACCAAGGGCTCCGGCGGCGGGAGCGGCGAGTCGATCATCGTCACCCAGTACGACATGACCTGCCTGGAGAAGGCGGGCATGCTGAAGATGGACTTCCTGGGGCTGAAGACGCTCACGGTGATCTACGACGCCGTGGCCTTCATCCGCGCGCGGCACGGGGCGCTCCGCCACCCGCAGACCGGGGTGGAGTACGCGCGCCCCGAGGACATCCCGCTGGACGACCCCGAGGTGTACGCGATGCTGGCGCGCGGGGGGACGGCGGGGGTGTTCCAGTTCGAATCGTCGCTCGCCACCGACAAGCTGCGCGCCATGAAGGCGGACCGCTTCGACGACCTAGTGGCGGCCAACGCGCTGGTGCGGCCCGGCCCGCTGGACATGGGGATGGACATGGTGTACATCCGCCGCAAGCTGGGGCTGGAGCCGGTGAAGTACCCCTTCGCCGAGCTGAAGGAGGTGCTGGAGCCCACCTACGGCGTGATCGTGTACCAGGAGCAGGTGATGCGCATCGCGCAGATCCTGGCCGGGCTCACCCTGGCCGAGGCCGACGTGCTGCGCAAGGCGGTGGGGAAGAAGGACGCGGAGCTGATCCGGAAGGAGCTGGGGAAGTTCGTGGAGAAGGCCGTGGAGAAGGGCCACGACCGCCGCGCCATCCAGGACCTCTCCGACCAGATCGAGGCGTTCGGGCGCTACGGCTTCAACAAGAGCCACTCGGTGGCCTACGGGCTGGTGGCGTACCAGACGGCGTGGCTGAAGTGCCACTACCCGGCCGAGTTCATGGCGGCGCTGATGTCGTCGGTGGTGGACAAGACCGACGACGTGGTGGCGTACATCCAGCACTGCCGCGAGTTGGGGAAGTTTCTCCCGCGCATCGGGCGCGACGGGGTGGAGGTGCTGCCGCCGCACGTGAACGAGTCGAACTGGAAGTTCACCGTGGTGGGCGAGGGGGTGGGGCAGGTGCGCTTCGGGCTGGGGGCGATCCGCGGCGTGGGCGAGGGGGCGGTGCGCTCGATCCTGGCGGCGCGCGAGGCGGAGGGGCCCTTCACCTCGATGTTCGACCTGCTCTGCCGCATCGACCTGAGGCTCTGCAACAAGCGGGTGCTGGAGGCGCTGATCTGCGCGGGGGCGCTGGACGGCTTCGAGGACGGGGGCGGTCGCAACCAGCTGCTGGCGGGGCTCGACCTGGCGTTCGCCACCGCGCAGAACCTGCAGAAGGAGCGCGAGAGCGCGCAGGACTCGTTCTTCGACGTGCTGATGGGCGGCGGCGACGGGGGCACGGCCACGCTGGTGCAGGCCCCGCCGCTGCCGAAGGTGGAGAAGTGGGCCGAGAGCGAGCGGCTCACGCGCGAGAAGGAGATCCTGGGCTTCTTCATCAGCGGCCACCCGCTCAACCGCTTCCGCGAGGACGTGGCGCTCTTCGAGGGGCGCACCAGCACCGTGAAGCTCCGGACGCAGCGCGACCAGAAGGTGGAGCTGGCGTGCGTGGTGACCGAAGCGGCGCGCCAGGTCTCGAAGAAGGACGGCTCGGAGTGGGGCCGCATCACCGTGGAGGACTTCCACGGCACGGCCACGGTGCTTGCGTTCGGCGACTCGTGGGCTAAATACAAGGATGTGCTCCGGCAGGACGCGGCCGTGGTGATCCGGGGCGCCGTCAGCTCCCGCGAGCGCGACGACGAGGACCCGCCGCTCTTCCTGGACTCGGCGGTGCCGCTGGAGCAGGTGCGCGAGAGCGGCGAGGTGGGCGTGCTGATCGAGCTGGGCTCGGGCGGCCCCGACCCGGCGGCGATCGAGGGCGCGAAGGCGGCGCTGGCGCAGTACGCGGGCCAGGGGCCCGTGATCGTGCTCTGGAGGAACGGCGGCGGCGAGGGCGAGGCGCCCAGGCTGCGCTCGAAGACGCTCAGGGTGGCCCCGCGCGACGAGCTGCTCGTGGCGCTCCGCGAGGCGCTGGGCGACGAGCGCGTCCGCCTGCACCGCGACCCGCCGGCGCTGGGGTCGGTGGGCGGCGGGCGCGAGGAGGGGTGGCGCGGGCGGAGGCAGCGCGGAGGGGGCGAGGAGTAGGGGCGAGGCCTGCCTCGCCGTCCGGCGGCTGCGCCGCCGGGGAGGCCCCCTCCCCCGCGCGACCCTCGGCTGCTCGTTCCTCGCAGCCGGAGGATGCGCTCCCCTCCCCCGCTGCGCGGTAGAGGGGAACCCCCCCGGCGCTTCGCGCGACGACACCGCGCGCGGGAGGCGGTTGAAGCCTCGCGGGGGTTGGCGAGGCTTTCCGTGGTTCCAGCGGGCGGCTTCAGCCGCTCGCGGCGCCGGCGGACCGCGCGAACCCCGCGTGAGGGATGCGCGCCCGTAGGGCCGGGACCGTGGCGGCCGGGCAGTTTCGGCCGACGCGGGCCCGGCGCGGTTGGGCACAGTCGTATCGTGCCCTACCGCGCGCGCAGCCCGGCCCGGAGCGCAGCGGAGGGACACGCCCGAACCCCGCGGTTCCAGGCAGTTGCGGGGCCGCGATTCCGCCTGGTCTGAAGCTTGAACGAATCTGCTTCGCTCTCCTCACGGGAGACGCGGGGCTGGAGGCAGAAGAGTTGGCTACGGTCGCACACCTGGACTTCGAGCGCGCCATCGGCGAGGTGGAGGAGCAGATCCAGAACCTCCGCACGCTGGCGCGCGAGCGTGGGCTGGACGTCTCCACCGAGCTGCGCTCGCTGGAGCGCAAGCTGAAGGGGCTGAAAGAGGAGACCTTCCGCAACCTCTCCCCGATCGAGCGGGTGATGGTGGCCCGCCACCCCAAGCGCCCCTACACGCTCGACTACGTGGAGATGATCTTCGCCGACTTCGTGGAGCTGCACGGCGACCGGCAGTTCCGTGACGACGCGAGCATCGTGGGCGGCTGGGCCCGGCTCGACGGGGAGTCCGTCATGCTCATCGGCCAGCAGAAGGGCCGGGACATGAAGGAGAACCTCAGGCGCAACTTCGGCATGCCCCACCCGGAGGGCTACCGCAAGGCGCTCCGATTGATGAAATTGGCGGAGAAGTTCCGCCGCCCCGTCGTGACCCTGATCGACACGCCGGGCGCCTACCCCGGCCTGGGGGCGGAGGAGCGCGGGCAGGCCGAGGCCATCGCCCGCAACCTGCGCGAGATGGCGGCGCTCCGGACTCCGTCGGTGGCCGTGGTGATCGGCGAGGGCGGCTCGGGCGGGGCGCTGGCGATCGGGGTGGCCGACCGGGTGCTGATGCTGGAGAACAGCGTCTACTCGGTGATCAGCCCCGAGGGGTGCGCGGCGATCCTGTGGAAGAGCGGGAACGAGCGCGAGAAGGCGGCGCAGGCGCTCAGGCTCACGGCCGAGGACCTGGCCGAGCTGGAGGTGATCGACGAGGTGGTCCCCGAGCCCGCGGGCGGCGCGCACTCCGACTGGGAGGCCACCGCCGCGGGCGTGAAGGAGGCGCTCGTCCGCCACCTCGCCGAGCTGCGGGCGGTTCCCGAGGAGGAGCTGCGCCGGGCGCGGTGGAAGAAGTACCTGGGGATGGGACAGTGGCGCTCCGGCCGCTGACCTCCCGACTGCATTGACCGGCCCCGCGGCGGGCGCGAAGCCCGTCGCGAGGACATAGATGGAGGCGAAACCGGTGAGTCTCGAGCTTCCGGTGATCCAGCCTCTCCCCTCTCCCGAGCAGGCCGGCTTCCTGGTGGAAGTCTCCTTCAAGGGGGTGCGGAGGGCGTTCTTCACCTCGCCCGACGTGACGCTGCGCGTGGGCGACTGGGTGCTGGTGGAGGTGGAGCGCGGCCGCGACCTGGGCCGCGTGAAGTCGCTGGGCGGCATCGCGCGCAAGAAGTGCGGCCCCACCGACCCCGTGGCGGGCGCGGTGGTGCTGCGCCGCGCCGAGCCCCCCGAGGTGCGCCAGCTGCACGTGCTGCGGGCCGACGAGGAGCGCGTGCGCCGCAAGACGCGCGAGCTGGTGGAGCAGCACGGCCTGCACATGAAGGTCAGCGACGCCGAGTGGCAGTGGGACCGGAACAAGCTGACCATCTACTTCACGGCCGAGAAGCGGGTCGACTTCCGCCAGCTGGTGCGCGACCTGGCGCGGACCTTCCGCACGCGCATCGAGCTCAAGCAGATCGGGGTGCGCGACGAGGCGGCGCAGCTGGGCGGGGTGGGCCGCTGCGGCCGCCAGCTCTGCTGCGCCACCTGGCTGCGCGAGATCAAGCCGATCTCGCTGCAGCTGGCCAAGGACCAGAACCTCTCGCTCAACCCGCAGCAGATCTCCGGCACCTGCGGCCGGCTGATGTGCTGCCTGACGTACGAGCACGACGCGTATCTCGCCGCCAAGAAGCGCTTCCCCCGCGAGGGGAAGACGGTGCGGACGGTGGTGGGCGCCGAGAAGGTGGTGGCCATCGACATCTGGCGGAACCTGGTGACGCTGCAGGACGAGAGCCGGCAGCGCCGCACCATCGGGCTGGAGCAGCTCAAGGCCGAGACGGTGGCCGCGCCGCCGCCGGGGCGCGAGGGCGCGCCCCCGCCGGAGGCGCGCCCGCAGCTCCCCACGCCCGCGCAGACGCAGCGGCCGCCGCGGCGGCCCCGCACGCCCCCGCCCCCGCGGAGGCCCGAGTGAGCGGACGCCGCTTCTACCTGACCACGGCCATCGACTACGCGAACGGCGACCCCCACATCGGCCACGCGTACGAGAAGATCGGGGCCGATGCGATCGCGCGCTTCCACCGCCTGCTGGGCGAGGAGGTGCGCTTCTGCATGGGGATGGACGAGCACGGGCAGAAGGTGGCGCAGGCGGCCGAGGCGCGCGGGATCACCCCGCAACAGCTGGTGGACGAGCTGGCGGCGCGCTTCGAGGGGATGTGGCGGCGCCTGCTGGTCTCCAACGACCGCTGGGTGCGCACCACGCAGCCGCACCACAAGCGGGGCGTCGCGGCGCTGATCGAACGGATCTACGAACGGAGCCCGGACGACTTCTACGAGCAGACGTACGAGGGGTGGTACTGCGTCGGCTGCGAGCTGTTCAAGACCGAGAGCGAGATCGAGGACGGCCGCTGCGTGCTGCACCCCACGCGCGAGCTGGAGTGGGCCGAGGAGCGCAACCTCTTCTTCCGCCTCTCGCGCTACTCCGACTTCCTCGAGAAGCGGCTGACGGAGACGCCGGAGGTGCTGGAGCCCCGCTCGCGGCGCAACGAGATGCTGGCGCTGATCGAGCAGGGGCTGGAGGACATCTCCATCACCCGCGCGCACCTCACCTGGGCGATCCCTTGGCCGCGCCCCGTGGCGGGAGAGACGCAGGGGACGTGGGTGTGGTTCGACGCGCTGCCGAACTACCTCACCGACACCGGCTACCCCGACGGGGAGTGGGAGCGGTGGTGGCCGGCGCAGCTGCACGTGGTGGGGAAGGACATCGTGCGGCTGCACTCGCTGGTGTGGCCGGCGATGCTGGAGTCCGCCGGGCTGCCGCTGCCGGAGCGGGTGTGGGGGCACGGCTGGGTGCTGTACGGGGGCGAGCGCTTCAGCAAGTCGGCGGGGGTGACGCTGGACGTGGCCGAGGCGGCGGAGAAGTACGGCCCCGACGCGTTCCGCTACTTCCTGCTGCGCGAGGCGCCCTGGGACAGCGACGGCTCGTTCACCTGGGAGCGCTTCGCCGAGCGCTACACGGCGGAGCTGGCGAACGGGCTGGGGAACCTGGCCAGCCGCACGCTCTCGATGGTGGCGAAGTACCGGGACGGCGTGGTCCCCGCGGCGGCGCCGGCGGAGGACGGGGAGATCGGGCGCGTGCTGGAGGACTACCGGCGGGCGATGGGGGCCAACCTGCTGCACGAGGGCGCCGCGGCGGCGTTCGAGCTGGTGTGGCGCGCCAACTCGTTCGTGGCCGAGAAGGCGCCCTGGAAGCTGGCGAAGGACCCCGCCGCGGCGGGCGAGCTGGACGCCACGCTGCACGCGATGGTGCGCTGGCTGGCGGTGATCAGCGTGCTCTTCTTCCCCTTCATGCCGGGGAAGATGGGCGAGCTGTGGGAGCGCCTGGGCGGGGGCCGCGCGATGCCGCGGCTGGACGAGCTGGCGGCGCTGGACGTCTCCGGCTGGAGCGTGGCCGGCGGCGACCCGCTCTTCCCGCGCCCCAAGCGCGAGCCGGTGGCGGCGTAGGCATCCTCTGCATCGAGAAACCAGGAAGGGCCGTCTCCCGTCGCGGAGGCGGCCCTTTCCCGGAATCACAGCCGACCGGCAGAAGCCGCGCCCTCCGCCGGATCTTTCATCCTGCTCTCCCATGTTCCTCACGATGCAGAGCTTTCGCACTTCCCTCGTCGTACTCGCGCTGCTCGCGGCCGCCCCGTCGCTCCCCGCGCAGTCCACGCGTCCGTACGACGGCGGCCGCTTCACGATCGAGCTGCCGCGCGGCATCACCGGGCTGACGCTCATACGCAAGGTGGAAGACCCGGCGTCGGCCTTCGAGGGGTACGTCGGCGGCGGCTACGACGTCGGGCTGGTGATGGTGAACCGCACCGTGCTGCGCGGCGTGCCGAGACACCCCGCGCTGGCGGACTCGGCCGCGCTGCGGCGGCTGCTGACGGACACCTCCGCCGCCCGCGTGCGGCAGCTCAGGGAGGCGCCGGTCGACACCTCGGCCGCGGCGCGCCGCGCGTTCATGCAGGCGATGGGCGACACGTCGCTGGCGACCCGCCGGGCCGGGCTCGAGCTGCTCCAGTCCCTGTTCGTGCGCGGTGACGACTGGATCCGGCTGGAGGGAGACGGCCGCGAGATCGTGACGGAGGACCGGGTGGCGCGCCGCTCCCCCGTGACCGTGGACCTGGACAGGGCGTCCCTGCACGGCATCGCGGACATATCGGTGCCGCGCCAGGGTGGGCTGGAGGTGTGGATGGTGCTGTACGCCGCCGTGGAGCGCACGCCCGCCGTCGAGGCGGCCGCGGCTCGCATGCTGGACTCGTTCCGCGTGAAGCCCGCGCCTGCCGACGCCACGCCGCCGGAGTAAAGGCGGTCCGTGGTCGGAAACGAAGAAGGGCCGTCTCCCGTCGCGGAGGCGGCCCTTTTTCGCGTGTCCGACCATGAACGGCAAAGCCTCATACCATTTCGCAGGGACTCGTTCGGGTATCAGCCCTGAAAAGGTCTCACACAGAGGGCACAGAGAACACAGAGGAACAGCGGAGAGATTGAAGTTCTCTCCGTGTCCTCCGTGTCCTCTGTGTGATGCCAATCTGTTTCTCGCGAACCAGAACATTGCTCGGAAACGTGGTATCACACAGAGAAACAGAGAAGCGGAGGATTTCTCTGTTCCTCTGTTTCTCTATGTGTGAGATCTTTTCAGAGCCGATACCTGAACGATTCTCTGCAAATTGGTGTCATTCTGAGGGAGCGTCCGACGTAAGCTGCATCTGCACGAGAGCCTGGACGCGGCCGAAGAATCCAGCCAATGCGGCTGGGCGCCGGCCGTAGCGAGCGCAGCCAGCCACCAGGAAGGCCGGCTGGATTCTTCAGGCGCCGCCCAACTGCGGTGCGGACGCAGTTTCGGTGCAGCGGCGCCTTCGGAATGACATCCATCTGCACAAACAGTCTCGAGATCCGGTATGAGTGTCGTTTCTGCTGATGCTCGCCCCCCTGGCGCTTCGCGCTACCTCGCCAGCGGTTCGGGCGGCGCGGCGCCGCGCCCGGGCGTCGGCTCAGAAGGCTGGGGCGCGCATCCCGAGCTGCTGCTGCAGCCACAACAGGCGGTCGCGCGCGGCCTCGGCGGTGAGGCCGTGCCCCGCGTCGTACCAGCGGATCGTCTTCGGATCGCGCACCGCGGCGTGCAGCAGCTCGGCGTCGCGCGGCGGCACGAGGTTGTCCTGCCGCCCCGACTGCAGCAGGAGGGGCGTCGGCGACGCGAAGCCGACGTACTTGATCGGCTCGATCGGGATCATCGACTCGAGCCAGCGCCGCCGCTCCGTGCAGGTGAGCCCGGCGAAGGCGCTGCCGTCCTCGGGGCCGGTGAAGTGCGAGACGAGCCCGCCGTCGGCTACGACGAGGATGCCCGTCTTGAGCCGCCGCTCGATGCCGACGAAGAGCGCGCCCATCGCCCCGCCGTAGCTGATGCCCACGTAGCCGAGCCGACCCGCGTCCACGTCCGGGCGCGCCACGAGCAGGTCCACGGCGCGCTGCAGGTCGGTCATCAACTGCACCTGCTCCGCGCTGTCAGCCTCGGTGAAGCGCACCGGGCTGCCCCCGCGCCGCGCGAACGGGGCGTCGAGCGCCGCCACCACCGCCCCGTGGCGCGCCAGCACCACCGCCTGGCCCGTCATCTGCTCGGCGTTGCCCGGCATTCCGTGCATCAGCAACAATCCCGCGAACGGGCCCACACCCTCGGGCACGAAGAGCCGCCCCGTGGCGCGGCCGGCGCCACGCGGGCTGCGGAAGCTCAGCTCGTGGATCTCCACACCCGGCTCGGTGCCGATCGGCTGGAGCACCGGGTCGTAGGCCGCCGCGCGGTCGTAGGCGAACGCGGTCAGGGCGGAGGCGGGTGCCGGCGCGGCGCTGAGCGTCGGGACGGTGCAGGCGTCGACGGGCGGCTCGGGATCGGCCGGCTGGCCGCAGGCACCGGCGAGCGGGAACCAGAGCAGTGGAGCGAGACCGACGGAGCGCATCAGCATGGTGGTACCTCGGCAGGAGCTGGAACTCGGGACGCCCATCCCGGCTGCACTCGTCGACAACCCCATCGGGTAGGGGACGCGCAGGACGACCCGCACCGGAGATCGCGTTCGCACTTCGCCCTGCCTGGCCAGCGGATGCGGCCGGAGCCGGAACTGGATCGCCTCGCTGGTGGTCCCCTTCCCGCCCTCCCTGTGGAAGGGGGCGCGGGTGCTGGTGGAGACCGCTTCGATGCGGCGGTGCTCGACGAGCCGAAGCGCGACGCCATCACGCCGAACACCGTCCAGGACGGAGACAGCGTCACTCGCAGCTCACTGCCGGCCGGTAGACCTGGTGCTGATGGCTGCCGTGGTTGCCGCCGATATTGGTGCCGCCGCCGGGGACCCAGATCAGCCCGCTGACATAGGCTGAGCCGTAGACGCCGTGGACGGGGGTAGGCATCCCGGAGAGTGGTGACCACTGGTTGGTCCGCGGATCGTAGTAGTCATGGTCGGGAAACATGCCGGCCGGTCCCTCGCCGCCCCAGACGTGGAAGCAGCCCCGGGCCATGACGCCGTTCATGCCGCTGCGGGCCCGCAGCATGGGGGCTGCGGTCGTCCAGGTCCGCGTTTGCGGGTCGTAGACTTCGTGCACTGCCGTCATGTCGGGCGACAATCCGTGGCCCAGACGCCCTCCGACGACGTGGATGCGGCCGTTGATCGCCGCGCCGGTAATGTGGTTGCGCTGGGAGGGTAGCTCCGGCAGCACCTCCCAGCGATCGGTCGCCGGGTCGTAGACGGCGAAATCGCTTCCCCGCGGCGGGCGTCCACCGGCGACGTAGATCTTGCCGTCGTGCACGATGGCCACCCCGGCGCCGCGCGCCGTGGGCATCGGCGCCTTCGTGACCCACACACCCGTGGCCGGATCCAGTTCGTAGACCGTGTCCTGGTAGCCCTGGTCCGAGACATCCGAGGTTTGGCCGCCGATCAGATAGACTTTTCCGTTGACGCTGGCCGCCATCCCGTGGTTGTTGGGCTGCGGGAGCGGCGGTCCCAGCTCCCAGCGGTCGCTCGCGACGTCGTAGACCTGGACCGTACGGGCCGTCACCCGACTCGCCGGATAGCCGCCGAGGAGGTAGAGCTTGCCGTTCGATTCGGCGAACGCCAGCTCGGAGTTGGGTTCGATCAATGGCGCCCGGAGCCCCCATTGGCCGGCGACCGGGGTCGAGCCCGGCGCCAGCACGCGAACGCGAACGGAGTCACGCACGTCCGCGTGGTTGGAGAGCGTAGCGACTACATACGTCGAGCCGATCGCGACGCCCCTGATCGCGCCGCTGGCATCCACGGTAGCCACGCCCGGGTCGCGGGAGACGAACTGCGCCGGCTCACTGGCGTTGAGCACCGTGGCGGTCACCGAAGCGGAAACGCCTACGTCCACGGTGACGCTGTCCGCGGAAAGCGTGAGCTGCGGATCATCGCCCTGTTCAACCGGGTCCTTGCCGCACGCCAGGAAGGCGGCAGCCGACAACGATGCAGCCACCAGCGCGATTGCCCGTTTCATCAGCACTCTCCAGGGAAGATCATGGATTCGACGATGGGGCCCACCAGCTGCTCCTGCTTCGCCAGCGGCTCCGGTGGACGAGACCGCCGGACGCCGGGGCGCGGCGCGGATCGGTCGTCCCCGTCCGCTCGTCCACCGCCTCGTACGCTGCATCGGCTCCCGTCCGGTACCCGGATGGACGCAGGGGTGCACGCGGAGCGGAAGATCGCTAGGTTACGACGCGTGCTCCGGCTCACGTCATTGATATATCAACGATCCAGGGCGCAATGTCTGACACCCGGCTGCAGGACGTACTTTTTTATTCGCTCGAATCCGCCTCCAAGGCGTACCGGCGGTTCGCGCAGGCCCGCCTGCACGCAGCGGGGATCGACATCACCATCGACCAATGGCTGGTGCTGAAGACGATCCACGAATCCCCCGACGTCACGCTACAGCAGGTCGGCGTCGCGGTATTCAAGGACTTCGCCTCCGTCACTCGTATCGTTCAGCTGCTCGAGCGAAAGGGCCTGCTTCACCGCAAGCCACATCCGAACGACGGGCGCCGGTCCGAGCTCGTGCTCACGAGCTCGGGGGAGTCGGTGATCCGCACGGTGGAGCCGATCGCACAGGCCAATCGCAGGCAGGCGCTGGACGGAATCGATGCCGAGCAGGTAGCGCGGCTGCGTGCGGTGCTGAAACGGATCATGGAGAACTGCGACGCGCGGCGATGAATGCCGGCGCGTGCCTCGACCGCGCGCGGCGGCGTCGAGAAGCAGGTGTCCTCGAGGACGGACCAGGCACGCTCGGCTGGGGCGCATTCCGGACGCACGATCCGTAGATGCCCTGCGCGCGCGGCTGTCGGTCGAAGAGGACGAATGGGTGATCTCCGAGACCAAATCGTCGCTCGGCGAAGACCGACGGCCGATCGGGAGGAACCGCGGTGCGTCTGGAGCCGTCCGCGGCGTCACGGTGGGGCAATCGCGGGATCATACCACTTTTGCAGAGCATCGTTCGGGTACAGCTTTCTGATAAAGCCTCACACAGAGGACACAGAGAAACTTCGATCGCGTCTTCAGTTCCTCCGTGTTCTCTGTGTTCTCTGTGTTCTCTGTGTCCTCTGTGTGATTCCAATCTGTTCGGAACCAGAACAATGCTCGGCGATCTGGTATTCCAAACTTCGTAATCGGCCGGTCGACTCCCCTCTATATTATACCGGATTCTAGGAATCAGTGTGCAATCCGGTCCTCTCGCGAACCATGTCATTCCGAGCGGCGCCGCAGCACCGATCCGGATTTCACACCTCAGCTGGGCGGCGCCCGAGGAATCTACTCACCCCGCCCGGACGCTGGCTCCATGCATCGGTCCGGCCTCCTGCCGGCCGCGAGTAG
>DASVWD010000093.1 GCA_036389795.1 Longimicrobium sp. | reverse complement strand
AGAGGGTACTTCACGGGAGTCCCGCGTGAGGACTGCCGCCCGACGTTGTCGCTAGAAGTCCGGGTCGGGGCCCAGCTTCTCGGCGAGCACCTGGCGGACGGCGTCGCCGCCGAAGCCGCGGCGGGCGAGGAAGGCGAAGAGGCGGCGGCGGGCGCGCTCCGGCTCCTCGCCCGCGCGGGGGCGCCAGCGGGCGGCCGCCGCGCGCGCCAGCTCCAGCTCCGAGGCGCCCGCGCCCTCCAGCACCTCGTCGATCGCCGCCCGCGCGGTCGAATCGTCCACGCCTTTCGCGCGCAGCTCCTGGCGCAGGCGGCGGCGTCCGTGCGGGCGCAGGCGCACGCGGTCGCGCACGAGGCCGGCGGCGAACGCGGCGTCGTCCACCACGCCCAGGTCGCCGAGCCCCTCCACGCACGCGTCCACCACCTCGGCCTCGAACCCCTTGCGCGCCAGCCGCCGGCGCAGCTCCGCCGCCGAGCGCGGCCGGTGGGCGAGCAGCGTGAGCGCCGCGTCGCGCGCCCGCCACTTCTGGTCCCTGGCCTCCAGCTCCGCCAGCCGCGCCTCGTCCACCTCGTCTCCCGCGCGCAGCCGCTCCGCCAGCACCAGCTCCGCCGCCAGCTCGGTCCGCGCCGCGCCGTCGACGTGCACGCGCATCCGCTCGGGACGGAGGGGATGCGGGACGAGGGAGGTGATGCGCATTCGGTGCGAAGTGCGAAGTGCGAGGTGCGAAGTGCGGTGCGGCGCCGAAAGTAATCCGCACGATGCCGGGCGTCCACACACCTCCCCCGTACTTCCGCACTCCGTGCCCCGTACCTTTCGCCGCCCGGGCCCGCCGCTTATCCTTCCGCGCTTCCAGAACACCCGAGCCGAACGCAGTTGGACACCTTCGCCCGACCCGCCGCCCCGCCGATCGACGTGCGCGCGCTCCGCGAGGCGGAGTTCCCCTTCATCGGGAGCGCGCCGTACCTGAACGCCGCTTCCGCGGGGCCGCTGCCGGAGCGGGCGCGGCGCGCGGTGGACGCCTACAACCGGCGCCGCGCCGGCGTCCACGAGCTCACCGCCGACGACTTCGAGCCCACCCTCCAGCGCGCCCGCGCGGCCGCCGCCCGGCTGATCGGCGCGGACGCCGGCGAGATCGCGCTGCTCCCCAACACCAGCTACGGGATCAACCTGGCCGCGCACACGCTGCCGGTCGCGCGCGGCCAGCGCATCGTCGTGAGCGCCCTGGAGTTCCCCGCGAACGTCTACCCGTGGCTGCGCCTGGAGCGCGCTGGCGCGGCGAAGGTGGAGATCGTCCCGGCGGACCCGCTCGGGCGGCCGGACGAGGCGCGGATCTTCGCGGCGCTCGACCAGGGGGACGTCGGCATCTTCGCCCTCTCGGCCGTGCAGTTCGCCACCGGGTGGAGCGCCGACCTGGCGAAGTTCGGGAGCTTCTGCGCGGAGCGCGGCATCTTCTTCGTGGTCGACGCCATCCAGTCGCTCGGGCAGGTGCCCACCGACGTGCGCGCGGCCGGGGTCGACGTCCTGGCCGCGGGCGGGCACAAGTGGCTCTGCGCGCCGTTCGGCACCGGGTTCGCCTACGTGCGCCGCGAGCTCCTGCCGCGCCTGGACCCCACCGTGGTCGGCTGGACGGCGGTGCGCGCCTCCGCCGACCTGGCCGAGGTGTGCGGCTACCGCTGGGAGCCGTGGGACGACGCGCGGAAGTTCGAGGTCTCCACCCAGCCGTGGCAGGACTACGCCGGCTTCGCCGAGTCCGTCGAGCTGCTCCTCGAAGTCGGAATCGAGCGCATCCGCGCCCACGTGCTGGGGCTCCTCAATCCGCTGGTCGGCTGGCTTCAGGGCGAAAGTGGCTGGGAGATCGTGAGCGGCCTGGAGCCGGCGCGGCGCTCGGGCGTCTTCGCCTTCCGCCCGCAGGGGCCGCGCGCCGCCTTCCGCGCGCTGCGGCGGGCGGGCGTCGGCTGCGTGCTGCGCGAGGGCGCCGTCCGGCTCTCGCCCCACCTGTACAACACCCCCGACGACGTCGCGGCCGTGATGGACGTGCTGGCGAGCCCGGAGCGATGGTGAAGCGGGCCACGGAGGAAGTGGCGGCCATGGTGGAGGAGGTCCGCGCCGAGCTGGTGCCGGACCCGCGCCTGGGCGTCTTCGAGGTCACCGTCGAGGTGCGCGACGGGACGGTGCTGACCCTGAAGGGCGCCGTCTCGGAGATGGAGGCGCTCGAGGCGCTCAGGCACCGCGCGGCCCTGCTCACCGGCTGGGCGGCCGTGGTCGACGAGGTGCAGTTCCTCCCCGAGGGCGACCCCGACGAGCTGGTGCACGCGGTGGTCTCGGCCGCCGTGGCGCCGATGCTGGCGGGGCCGGGGATCACCTTCGTGCAGGTGTCGCAGGTGGTGCTGGGGAACCGGCTGGTGGTGCTGCGCCGCGAGGGGCGCTGGCTGCAGTGCAAGTCGCCCGACGGCTACATCGGCTGGGTGCACGCCGGCTACGTGGCGCTGATGGGCGAGAGCGAGGCGCGCGGCTGGGAGAGCGGCGCCGAGGGCGACGTGTGGATCTCGCTGGGCGCCGAGGTGCGCGCGGACGGCGACGAAGTGCTGATGCGCCTCCCCTGGGGCGCGCGCGTGGTGCGCGGGGACGAGGGGCTGGTGCGGCTCCCCGACGGCCGCGCGGGGCGCCTCCACGGCGAGCTGGTCCCCGCGGCGGCGCGCCCGCTGGCGTTCCCGGCCGACGGGGCGGCGGTGTGCGAGTCGGCGGCGCGCTGGCTGGGGGCGCCGTACCTGTGGAGCGGGGTGACGATGGGAGGGGTGGACTGCTCCGGTTTCGTGCAGGCGCTCTGGCGGATGCACGGCGTCGCCATTCCTCGCGACTCCGACCAGCAGTCGCGCACCGGCGAGCTGCTGGAGCCGGCGGACGACTTCGGCGACCTCCTCCCCGGCGACCTGCTCTTCTTCAGCGAGGACGGGGCGGGGAGGGTGACACACGTGGCGATGTCGACCGGCGGCGGCCGGATCATCCACTCGTCGCTCGGCAACGGGGGCGTGGCGCGCAACGACCTGGCCGGCCGCCGCAACTACGAGCGCGAGCTGCGCCGACTCTTCGTCTGCGCGCGGCGGGTGGCGTGAGAAGGTACGGGGTACGGAGTACGTTCGACGGTGAAGGTGATCAGCGTGATCCGTACCGCGTACCTCGTACCTTTCAGCGTCTACCGCTTGATCAGCAGCTCCACCAGCAGCCAGCCGACGGCGATCCCCGCCGCGATCCCCGCGAGCACGACGCCCAGCAGCCTTGCCCTCGCCCGCCAGGGATTCCTCGCCACGTGAAGCCCGTCCTCGCTGTGCCGTTCCGGGGTGAGACCGCCTCTGCCGCGCGCCCGCCTTTGCGAAGGGCGTGCCGCCCCGTTGAACGCGGCGCGGGGGGCGGCGTATCTTCCGCGCGAGAAGGTCGCAGGCCCTCACCCCCGCGCGCAAGGCCGTGGCATGATCCTGAGCGTCGGCGTCGACCTGGTCCGCATCGACCGGGTGTGGGGCGTGCTGGAGCGCCGGGGCGAGCGCGCCTTCGCCCGCTTCTTCACCGCGGCGGAGCGGGAACGCTGCCTCTGCTCCAAGCACCCGCCCGAGTCGTTCGCCGCGCGCTTCGCCGCCAAGGAGGCGTTCTTCAAGGCGCTCGGCACAGGGTGGGGGATCGGCGGCGCGTGGACGGAGGTGGAGGTGGTCTCGGCCGCTAACGGCGCCCCGTCGCTCCGCCTCTCCGGCCGCGCCGCCGAGCTGGCCGCGGCGCGGGGCGTCCGGCGCGTCCATCTCTCCCTCACCCACACCGAGGACACCGCCGCGGCCTTCGTCGTGCTGGAGGACTGAGTGCGAAGTGCGGCTTCGCGGCGATTCCGGTCGGAGTGGCGGCCGAAACCTTTCGCCGCCGCGCTGCGTTGGTCCTGCGCCCACGGCCGGCCGAGCGAAAACCAGGAGGCGTGCACGCGATGAGCAAGTTCGAGATGCGGGAGGTGGCGCGCTGCCCCGAGTGCGCCGAGCGGATCTGGAGCGACCACCCGTACTCCTGGTGCATGAAGTGCGGGAAGGCGCTCCCCGAGGACATCCAGGCGCAGCTCCCGGCGCTCGGGGGCGCACTGGCCGCGGCCGCTGACGCGGCTGCCGGCGAGACGCTGGTGGTCGCCGGCAGGCAGGTGCAGTGCCCCGTCTGCGGCCACGACCGCTTCTGGACCCGGCAGACGCTGATGGAGACGCGCGGCGCCACCTTCTTCGGCGTCGAGTGGGCCGGCAAGGCCGCCGACAACTACATCTGCAACGGCTGCGGCTTCGTCCTCTGGTTCCTGAAGAAGTGAGGCGGCCGACCCTCCACGCCATCCACGGAGTCAGCGGAGTCAACCAGAGGGGTTCTCTGCCGACTCCGTCGACATTCAGTTCCGGATCTCTCGACCACTCCTGGAATCCCCCTGACGCAGTCATCCTGAGGAGCCGCCGCGCGGAACCGGCGGAGTGACGAGAACCCGGGCGGCGACGAAGGATCTGCGGGCTGCGTTCGAGCGTGAGCCCGGCTTACGCGCGGATCCCCGCCCGCAGATCCTTCGGGCGCACCGACTCCCGTGCGGACGCGGCTCCGGCGCATGCGCCCTCAGGATGACAGCGTTTTGCGTGGGAGTATAGGCTCGTACGGGGATGACTCCTCAAACCGATCCCGCGTTCACTGCCCGCCGTTGACATCTCCCTCCCCGCGTGGTCAGTTGTCGCCGTTCCGTCCGGTTTTCCTCATCCCACGGTCGAGCGGCGGCGGTGAACGCAGCGCTGTTGTACGCACTGGCCGCGGCGGGGGCCAACCTCGCCGGCGGCCTGCTCATCACCGGCCACTCGCACGGCGGGCGGGCCCTCCAGCGCCTGCTGATCGCCTTCGGCGCCGGGTTCATGCTGGCCACCGCCTGCATCGGCATGGTGCCGCACGCCGTGGAGCAGGGCGGCGAGTCGGCGGCGGTGGGGATCCTGGTGGGCTACCTGCTGGTGCACCTCACGCAGCACGTCATCACCCCGCACTTCCACTTCGGCGAGGAGACGCACCACGACGAGATGGTGGACCCCTGGGTGGGGATCGCCGCGCTGCTGGGGCTGGTGCTGCACACCTTCTTCGACGGCGTGGCCATCGCCAGCGGCTTCCGCGTGGGCGAGTGGCTGGGGCTGCTGGTGTTCCTGGCCATCCTCCTGCACAAGATCCCCGAGGGCGTCACGCTGGCCTCGGTCATGCTCGCCAGCGGCAACTCGCGGCGGCGCGCGCTGGCGGCGGTGGTGGCGCTCGGCGTCTCGACGGTGCTGGGCGTGCTGCTGACCGAGCAGGTGGCGCCGCTGGCCACGCACGGGCTGGCGCTCAGCGCCGGGGTGACCCTCTACGTGGGCGCGTCGAACCTGGTCCCCGAGATCCAGAAGGAGCGCAACCTGGCGATGGCGCTCAGCGTGTTCGCCGGCGCGGGGCTCTTCTACGCCGCCTTCCTGATGCTGCGCGGGTTCGTGCCGTGAGCGACCCCTCCCTCTCCCTGTTCGGCGACGCCGAGCCCCCGCCGCGCCGCGACGAGCCGGCTCCCGTCCCCGCCGGTCCCGCCGGCGCGGTGCCGCTGGCCGAGCGGATGCGCCCGCGCACGCTGGACGAGATCGTGGGCCAGGACCACCTGGTGGGGCCAGACGGGACGCTGCGGAAGCTGCTGGCCGCCGGGCACCTGCCGAACCTGATCCTGCACGGGCCGCCGGGGAGCGGGAAGACCACGCTGGCGCGGGTGATCGCGGCGCAGAGCGGGGCCACCTTCGTCCCCTTCAACGCCGTGAGCGAGGGCGTCCCGCGGCTGCGCGAGGTGGTGAAGGAGGCCGAGACGCGGCGCAAGGCGGGGCGCGGCACGCTCCTCTTCATCGACGAGATCCACCGGCTCAACAAGGGGCAGCAGGACTTCCTGCTGCCCTGGATCGAGTCGGGGCTGATGACGCTGGTGGGCGCCACCACGGAGCACCCGGCGTTCGAGATCAACCCGGCCGTGCTCTCGCGCTCGCGCGTGCTGGTCCTGCAGCCGCTGGGGGAAGACGACGTGCGCGCGGTGGTGCGCCGCGCGCTGGAGGACGCGGAGCGGGGCCTGGGCGGGAGCGTGGGGCTCGACGGCGAGGCCGAGGACGTGCTGGTGCGTAATACCGGCGGCGACGCGCGCCAGGCGATCACCGGGCTGGAGATCGCGGCGCGCCTCGTCGGCGAGGGCGGCACGGTGACGGCGGAGGTCGCGCGCGAGGCGCTGCAGCAGCCCACGGCGCGCTACGACACCACGCTCGCCTACGAGATGCTGAGCGCGTTCCACAAGAGCCTGCGCTCCAGCTCGGGCTCGGGCGCGCTGTACTGGGCGATGCGGATGATCCAGAGCGGCGAGGACCCCAAGACGGTCTTCCGCCGGCTGATCGCGGCCGCGTACGAGGACGTGGGGCTGGCGGACCCGCAGGCGGGGATCGTGGCGGTGCAGGCGGCGCAGGCGTTCGAGCGGCTGGGGCTGCCCGAGGGGCTGCTCCCGCTCTACAACGCCATCCTGTACGTGGCCAACGCGCCCAAGTCGAACCGCGCGTACCTGGCCGGCGGCGCGGCGGCCGAGGCGGCGCGCGAGCATCCCGACGCGCCCGTGCCGCTGCACCTGCGCAACGCGCCCACCTCGCTGATGAAGGAGTGGGGCTACGGCGAGGGCTACAGGTACGCGCACGACTACGAGGGCGCCTACACCCCGCAGCAGTGCCTGCCCGACGAGATCCGGGACCTGCGCTTCTACGAGCCCTCCGACCGCGGCTTCGAGGCGAAGATCGCCGCACGTATGAAGGAGCGGGGGGACCCGGGGTGAGGTGCGCGGGCCGCCATCGGTCGGGCGAATGAATTCGCTGCAACAACGACACGAAGTCCGCCTGCGCGGACTTGCGGGCTGCGCCCGCGCGCTTCGCGCCTGGAACCAGCCTGCCCGCGCTGAATCCGGATTCCGCGCCGAACCAGCCTGCGCAGGCAGGCTTCTCGCCGTTGTTGCCGCGCATTCAGCCCGCCCGAAGCTAAGTGCACTTGCTGCTAAGGTTTAGCGTTTCGCCTCGGGGTCTACTGACAGTTGCTACTGTCAGTTCGCCAATCAGGCCGCAATCCGCAGGTTCCGGCAGTCCGGACGGGGCTCCGGCTCCGCTTCCAACAAGGCTACAGCGTCTCGCAGCGTAGACGGCCAGAACTTCAGCCTCGGATCGTTTACACCTTCCGCGCCTCGTAGGTGCAGGTGGTCCCGTTTCGCGTGTGCACCAGGTACATCACCGTGCCCTGCCCCCCCACGACGAAATCGAGTGACTCAACGACGCCGGTGTTATCCGTCACATCCATGTGGCCGATGCCGTTGCGGGCCACCGTGACGGTGCCGCTCACGAACGTCTTGACCACATTCGTGCCGCCGTGTACGCCGGAATACTGACCCGTGGCCGAACTCCCGGAGAAATGGAAATATCCCACCGCCGCCACGGGAACAGCGCCCGTGTCCATTCCTTGCCCTCGCCACGCCCAGCAGCCGTTCAGCGACCGCATGTCGGTTTTACATTCTCCGGCCATACTCCACGCTCCTTCTCATCAAAGGTAGGTTGATTTAACGGGCCTTTCGCGTCACTCCCGCTCGGGGGCGGCGAAGGACGATGAAGGGCCCTTGGGGGGATAACAGTACGGGCGGTCCTAGGGATATGATATGATACCGTTTTTCGAGATTCGCTGTGCATTGGGAAGCTGTCATTCCGAGTGGAGCCCGATGCGCTGATCTCGCGTTCGCCACCGAAGTCGGCCGGGCTCCGAGGAATCTACTCGCGGCCGGCAGGAGGCCGGACCGATGCACGGAGCCAGCGTCCGGGCGGGGTGGGTGGATTCCTCGGGCGCCGCCCAGCCGAGGTGTGAAATCCGGATCGGTGCTGCGGCGCCGCTCGGAATGACATGGTTCGCGAAAGGACCGGATTGCACACTGATTCCTGGAATCCGGTATGAGGGGTCAGCAGGGGCGGCCCAAGAGCGAAGATACTCTTCCCCCCTTCCAGCTCCAAGTCTTTCGCACTGGAGGCGCGGCTACGAGAGCGGCAGTTGATTTCGGCGGGGTAGTTTCGTTGTGGTATAATTACATACGGCGGGCGAGCGGGGGTTTGTCCCCCCGAGCCTGCCGTTCCGATCTTGGGTTTCGGGCCGCTTGCCTGATAGACGGCTGAAAGTTCGCGGCCTGCTCGAACCAGCACGCGCGTCGGCGGCTTCGTAGTGCTGCGCGGGTCCCGGCTTACTTGTCTGCCCGTCTGCCCCTCCCCCGGTGACTCGCGCCGGGCGGATGGATCGCGTTATCATGAGGAAGCCCGCTGGAGCGGAGTCCGGCGGGCTTCTTCTGTCCGTTCTACTGTCAGTTTGCCGCTCGGTTCGGCGGGTTCTAGAGCGCAGGTTGCGCGCGCACATCCAGGTTTTTCGCCATTTCTGAGCATCTTGCTCGGCTTTGGGCCTCTACGCTGATTCT
>DASVWD010000092.1 GCA_036389795.1 Longimicrobium sp. | reverse complement strand
GGGGCCGTCTTCGCTTTCCAGATCGGCTTGCTCTACCGCTACCACACCGGTGAACTCCACCAAGCCAACTTCAAGGCGCTCCTGAGAAGCGCTTGAGCATCGTGTTGCTACGTAAGCGCTTATATTTATGACCAAGCCTCAGTAGATTCCTCGGGAGCCCGGCCGACTTCGGTGGCGAACGCGAGATCAGCGCATCGGGCTCCACTCGGAATGACAGCTTCCCAATGCACAGCGAATCTCGAAAAACGGTATCAGTCCCCGTCCGCGGCCGGCCGCCCCCGGTCGGAGCGCTCGATGTGGCCGATCTCGATGTGCACCGACATCAGGTCGCCGGAGAGGTCGGTGATGCGCTCGGTGACCTCCAGGATGGCGCGCACGCCGTCGCCCCACACCTCCGCCACGTAGCGGTCGCCGGCCTTGAAGAGCACCCGCTGCGCCTTCTCGAGCATCTGGATCGTTTCCCAGAGGAGCTCGCGGGCCTGCTCCAGGTGCTCCATCGCGGTGGGATGCGGGTCGGACATGGGTCCAGGGGCGGCAGGGTCCGGTCGAACGGCGGGGTGAATTTCCCTCAACTTCGCACCTCGCGGCCCCGCGCGCAAAGACCACCGAAAACGGCGTGGCTCACACGGAGGCGCGGAGGAACGGAGAACAACCGAACACGAAGTTCTCCGTTCCCCTGTTTCTCCGTGTGATACCGCTGTTTGCAGTTGTACCCGGCACCGCGGCTGCCTCAGCGCTCCGCCGCCTGGCGCACCCAGGCGGGGACCTCGGGCTCGCCGGCGAAGAAGCCGCCGCGCCTGCCCTGCGTGAGCGCCCAGCGGTGCAGCCAGGTGATCCCCGCCGGCCCCGCGTAGCGGTCGGCGGAGCGGTACGCGCGGTCGGCGACCGCCTGGTCGAGGGTGACGAACGAGTAGCCGCGCCGCTCCAGCCGCCTGGCCAGCTCGTCGAAGGTGTCGGCGTTGAGCAGGTTGGCGTGCAGCAGCAGCACGTGCGGCACGTTGCGTCCGAAGAGCGCCGTGGACTGCGCCTCGTAGTAGGCGAAGATCCGCTCCATGTAGCCCAGGTACTCCGCCGCGATGCGGCGCCGCGCCCGGGCGTCGCCCCGGTTGGCCGCCTTCGCGTACGCCCGGGCGAAGACGTAGTCGTAGTTGTCGAGCGTCACCGGGGCCACGCGGTAGCCGTGCCGGCCCAGGAAGGCCTCGAAGCGGCCGCGGACGCCCAGGTCGCGCCCCGTGTGCAGGAACGGGTGCCGGAACCAGCGCGGGCGCCGCCCCGCCGCGCCCATCACGCGCCGGGTGACCTGCTCGCCGCGCAGCACGTCGGCCTGGAAGTCGGCCAGCGGCGTGGCGTGGAAGTCGGCGTGCGAGTAGGTGTGGTTCCCCAGCTCCATCCCCGCCTCCACCCAGCGCCGCAGGAGCGCCACCGCCGCCGGGTCGAGCCGCCCGCCCCGCCGCAGCTTCCCCTCGTTGACGAACCCCACCGCCGGCACGCGGTGCAGGCGGAACACGCGCAGCAGCTCCGCCGTGATCCGCTCGCCGCACGACGGCACGCAGTCCCCACCCGGCTCCACCGGCAGGTCGTCCACCGTGACCGCCACCCTGCGCACCACCTCCGCCTTCTGCGCGGAGGCGCTCCCCGCACCTACGAGGAGCAAGCCAAGGACGACCAGCCATCTACTCGCGAAACACATCCTCCTCCCTCCTCCCCGGTGCGGTTTGCGGTTGAAGCCTCGCGGGGTTTGCGAGGCTTGCTGCCGTTGTTGCCGCGGCGCCGCGGCTTCAGCCGCCTTCAACTCGATGGGCCGCCCCCCTTCCACAGCCGCTCGTACGCCGCGCGGATGAGCCCCGCGGTGCGGTCCAGCTCCTCGCGCGGCGGCTTGACGCTCCAGTCGGCCACCAGGCGGAAGGGGTCGCCCCGGAAGCGCGGGAAGACGTGCAGGTGCACGTGGAAGACCTCCTGCGCGGCCGCCGCGCCGTCGGCCAGGAAGAAGTTGATCCCCTCGCAGCGCAGCCCCGACGCCCGGATGGCCGCCGCCGTGCGCTGCGCCACCGTCCAGATGCGCCGCCCGGTCTCCTCGTCCAGGTCGGCCAGGCAGGCGGCGTGGCGCCTGGGGATCACCATCGCGTGCCCGGGGTTGACCGGCCCGATCGTCATCAGCCCCAGCACGTCGTCGTCCTCGTAGAACGCGCTCACGGGGCTGCGGCCCGCCACGATCTCGCAGAAGATGCAGTCCTCCATGCCTCTCCCGGCTCACGCGAACGTCCATCTACCATCAGTGCCATGCCACCATCCATGAACAGCATGGCCTCACGCGGAGGAGCAGAGGTAGCAGAGGAATCCCGGCGAGTGGTGGGTTCCCTGCTCCTCCGCATGAAAAAGCAGTTCGCCTTTCGTGACGAGCGCCGGCCCGTCCCTCCACGGATGGGCCGGCGCCGACGCGATGCAGGTTGGGGACCGGCGCCGCCTGCGACCTCGAGCAGGCCACCTCCACATCGCACCCATCACAGCGGCTTCTTCGGCGACGCGACCGTCTACGCGCAGGTCCGCGACTGGGTGAGGTAGGAACGTCGTAGCCGACGATCGGGGGAGATGCGAGCCGTTCGAGGAGTGTCCATAAACCCGCACCATCCCACACGGTCATCCTGAGGGCGCACACACCGAAGTCGCATCTGCACAAGAGCTTGTGCGTCCGAAGGATCTGCGGATGGGGACTCGCGCGCCTGCCTGGCTCACGCTCGAACCCGACCCGCAGATCCTTCGTCGCCGCCCGGCATCTCGTCACTTCGACGCGTCGGCGCGGCGGCTCCTCAGAGACTTTTGAGAAACGTCACTTTGGCGCACTCGGAGGTCCTACTGGGTGGT
>DASVWD010000091.1 GCA_036389795.1 Longimicrobium sp. | reverse complement strand
GCCGCGGCGGCGGCGCCGTCGGCCGCCGCGCCGAAGAAGCTCCGCCGGCGCGAGAAGGCCTGCGCCGCGGCCTCGTCGTCGAGGGGGAAGTCGCGCGTGCCCCCGCCCTCGATCTCGTCGCGGCGGGCGCGCACCAGGGCCAGGACGTCGGCCTTGCGGAGCCCGTTGCCCGGGCAGGTCTTCTGGTCGGTGAACTCGCGGTGGAAGTGCAGCGACTCGAGCGGGAGCTTGTGCTTGATCTGCACCCGCGCGATCACCTCGACCACGGCGCGCAGCTGCTCGCCCGCCAGCGTCTCGTGGCCCACGTCGAAGTTGCCGATGGTCTCGAACATGAAGGCGCCGCTGCTGAACCCGGTGGCGCTGGCGGGGGTGACGTTCCAGTCGCGGCCGGTCCAGATGGTCCCGTCGGGCGCGATGCTCACGTGCTGGGCGATGTCGCTCCACCCGTTGTTCTGGGTGTGGAACTTCCACATCCCCTCGATGGTGGACAGCCCCCTGTAGTCGGCCTGGGTGGGCTTCCAGGTGTGGTGCATGTGCACCCCGGTGACCTTGCGGGTGAACTTGAAGCGGTCCAGCTCGTCGGCGAACTGCTCGATGGTGAGCTGTCGGAACGGCTTGGGCATGGGACCTCCAGGGGGCGCGGGTAGGCGGACCTGCGGGGCGGGACGGGAGAGTCCGCAGCGCGCGGGGAACGCCGCAGGGAAAGGATGAAAGTCGCATATGCCGCGCCATCCGCGGCACCCCACGTACACTCACCGCAAATCGTTACACGTAAACGACATGGACGACCCGGCGCCCGCGCTCCCGCGCCGCCGGTGAGGCGGGTGGGGCGCGCGTGGGACAGCGCGGGTGGAGCGCGCGCCTCACTCCGGGCCGGCGTGCCGCGCTCGCACGCACCCTGCATTGCGGGCGTCCCTGGATCCGGATCTCCCGACACCGCGACTTTCCCCGGACGAGAATGACGGCACCGCGGCAGGACCCCGCCGAGGCGATCCTGGCGGCCTACGACGGCTTCGTGCGCGAGTTCCGCGAGGTCACCCGGCTGGCGCGGGAGCGCTTCCTGAGCCGCGAGTGGCGCGCTTCGCAGGAGGACGCACAGCGGCGGCTCCTCCTCTACCCGCGCGTGGTCCGCGCCACGGTGGGCGCCCTGGAGGGGCGCGTCACGCCCGGCGAGGCGGAGCTCAAGCCCCGCTTCGCTCGGCTGGTGGAGGAGAGAACCGACGCGGAGCTGGCGAAGACCTTCTACGACTCGGTGGTGCGGCGCCTGCTCGGCAGCGTCGGCGTCGATCCGTCGACGCAGTTCACGCCGGACGGGGCCCCGCCCGAGCCGCGCGAGGACGGCGACCCGGTCCACCTCTCGCTGGGGGGCGCGGGACTCGGGGCGGAGGCGTTCGAGCGGCTCTTCCGCGCCTCGGAGCTCGCGGACGCCTTCGCGGACCCGGCCGGCGACGCCGCGCTCTCTGCCCGCGCGGCGCGCGCGCAGCTCGGCGCCGCGGCGGACGAGGTGCGCGCGCTGGAGGCGCTCCCCTTCCTCTTCTACCGCAACAAGGGCGCGTACTTGGTGGCCCGGCTGCGGCTGGCCTCGGGCGAGGTGCGGCCGCTCGTGGTGCCGCTGCTGCACGACGGCGACGGTGTGCGCCCCGACGCGGTGCTCACCACGCCCGACGAGGTGCACGTCGTCTTCTCCTTCGCGCGCTCGTACTTCCACGCCGACACCGGCCGGCCCGCGGCGGCCATCGCCTTCCTGCGCACCCTGATGCCGGCCAAGCCGCTCCACGAGCTGTACACCTCCATCGGCTACAACAAGCACGGCAAGACGGTGTTCTACCGCGCGTTGGCCGAGCACCTGGCCTGCGGCGAGGCGCGCTTCGAGCCGCCGGAGGGGGCGCGGGGGATGGTGATGAGCGTGTTCACGCTCCCCTCCTTCAACGTGGTGTTCAAGGTGATCAAGGACCGCTTCGGCGCCCCCAAGCAGGTGACGCCGAGCGGGGTGCGGCAGAAGTACCGGCTGGTGTTCCTGCTGGACCGCGTGGGGCGCCTGGTGGACGCGCAGGAGTTCGAGGGCCTGCAGCTGCCGCGCGGCTGCTTCCCCGAGGGCGTGCTGGACGAGCTGCTGGCGGAGGCGGGCGGAAGCGTCTCGGTGGAGGACGGGCGCGTGGTGGTGCGGCACCTGTACACCGAGCGCCGGCTGCGGCCGCTGGACGTGTACCTGCGGGAGTCGGACGAGGAGGCGGCCGTCGAGGCGGTGGTGGAGTACGGGAACGCGGTGAAGGACCTGGCGTGCGCCAACATCTTCCCCGGCGACCTGCTGCTGAAGAACTTCGGCGTGAGCCGCCACGGCCGGGTGATCTTCTACGACTACGACGAGATCTCGCTGCTCACCGACGTGCACTTCCGCTCCCTGCCCACGGCGCGCTACGAGGAGGACGAGATGGGCGCCGAGCCGTGGTTCACGGTGCAGGAGGGCGACGTCTTCCCCGAGGAGTTCGTCCCCTTCCTGGTGCCGGCGGGGCGCCTGCGCGAGGCGTTCATGGACGTGCACGGCGACCTGTTCACCGTGCGCTTCTGGCGCGGGATGCAGGAGCAGCAGGAGGCCGGCGCCGTCCCCGACTTCTTCCCCTACCCGCAGAGCCGGCGGCTCAGGCGGGGGGGACCGGCTGTGGGCTGACGTGGGGCCGGAGCCGGTCAGCGCTCGAACTGCCGCGGATCGTATTCGATCGTTCGAGCCGGGCCGAACGGGGCGAGCTCCCGCCGCGGCGCCTGCCTGAGCGCCGCGACGTGTCTCCCGAGCAGGGTGCGTTCGAGCCGCTGCACGGCGGCCGCCGCACCCTCGACGTTCTCCGGAAGCGGGACCGGATCGAGGAAAATCCGATATTCCGACGGGGCCGGGTGGCCGAAGCGCGCGCGGTGTGAGAACAGCGCACCGAGCGCGGCGTGCAGCTGAACGACGTTCGCGGCCGACTCGGAGAAGAGAATCAGGTCGTGAGAGCTTCCGGCCTCGCGCACGATCATCACGCCCGCCGTGCGCCGCGGCAGGGTCTCGACGAGCGCGAGCGTGACCTGGTGGCTGTGTGGAGTTCCGGGTAATGCCACAGGGGTCCCTCGAGGAGCCCAGACCTCCTGCAAGAGCGCGTGGATGTGAGGATCCGGGCTCGATACGGGTGTGCCTCTCGAGCCGCGGAAGAAGCCCGACAGCACCGTGGAGCGCTGTTCGGGCGGGAGTGCGGCGAGCAGCCGTTCCAGGGCGGCCGGATCCACTCCGGCCCGCAAAGCCGATCGCTCGGCGCTGGTGAGGCGTGGAGTGGATTCGGAGGACATGGGAGCCGGGGCTGCCGGTGAATTGTGGTCCGTGCACGCCGGTAGTAACACGAATGCCGTAAGAAGCACAAGACGTCTCATGTGGGTATCATGCGTCGGCAGTTGAAATACCAAGAGCCGGCTAGTCATATTCCGGATCAGGAGTGCAGACCGTTGTCTGCCATCCGGAGCTGTAGTCGGAGGTGCATGAGAACCGTACTCCATCGAACCATTCGTACCAGGATTCGTCGTTAGGTTGATTATCCCCACTCCCTGTTCCACCGCCCGCCTTACGGATGGCGATGCCATAGGTCTCGTTGACCTGCACCCATATAATCGGAACCAGGGGGTCTATCATGTAACAGGTGGTGCCGATCCAGGCCATACTCCAGCGATGCGTGGATGTCTCGGGTATCGTGGGGACCGTCGAGTACTCCCCGAATGGACTACCCGGCGTTCCGTGGGCAATCAGTAGATCGACCGGAAAGTCGATGTGCTCGGGTTCCTTCGTGATGTGTCCCGGATTGAAGGGGTTCTCGATCACGGAGGTTCCCATCGTGGGATGTGGACACGGCGCGGGGATCGCCTGCGCTCTTGCCGTGACCGGCCACAGAGGAACCGAGAAAAGCGCCAAAGCGCACATAAACCTGGAACAATAGGAAAGAGACATGGCACACGGAGGGGTGAATTGTGAGCAAGTACCTTCTGTTTTTAATAATTGTCCTCTGGTGGCTGGTCAAGAGTGTTCATAAATGTGCACGGCGACCTGTTCACCGTGCGCTTCTGGCGCGGGATGCAGGAGCAGCAGGAGGCCGGCGCCGTCCCCGACTTCTTCCCCTACCCGCAGAGCCGGCGGCTCAGGCGGCCAGTAAGAGAATGAATACCTCCGCTTTATCGCCAGCCGACTCAAGGGGCGGGTGTTGAGCGCTGGAGAATCTGATAAAGAAAACGTCCTATCACGACGTATGCTCCCAGAATAAAGACAATTTTCAGGCAAAAGCACGTGAGAGCCGGCCAATTGATCCAAGCGGGAGCAACAAAGCTGTCCCCGGCGGCAACTCCTTTACGCTCCTTGTATCGCGCGAATGTACCCCACAAAATTGCAGCGCTCACATATTGAAATAAATCGAGAGCTAGACCAACGATGATCAGGAAGCCGGCAGTTAGTAGCTCGTCAGGAACCCGGGGCACGCCGCGAACTTCTGATTTGAACAGCCAAATGATTGCAATACCCGCAAAGGCGAGTTGACGTACGATATCACTCACCTTTGTGGAACGCTGGAAATAATAGTCGCGCGCTTCTTTGAGTGTGATCATGATTATTCACCTAGCCAACGCGCTCTGCCCGTTCCTGCTTAACGCCCTTTCCTTCCAGGACCTCCGCTACCAGTCCCGGGACCTGCGCTTGTTCCTGGACCTGCGAATGCGTCTTTCAAGCCTTTTCCAGGGCGAAAAGAGGCGCTGGTGGAGGGCGTGATCTCAATCTCTTTCCCCGTCCGGGGATTGCGCCCCTTACGAGCTTCGCGGCGCTTGCTCTCGAAGCTCCCAAACCCTGTGATCTGAACCTTGTCGCCGCCCCGCAGGGTCTTGGCAATTATTCCATCATCGACACTGAACAGTGCATCGACGACTCTCGCTGCCTCAGACCGACTGAGGTCTGCACGGCTGGCAAGCTGCTGGACCAATTCAGACTTGTTCATGGCCTGTTGATTTGGTTGGTGTGACTCTCCGCTGATAAATCGAGCATGGCATAGCAGCAGCCAACCAAAATAATTCTGTGGGACCCAAAGACAAGAAGTTTGTCCGAATAGACCCGCAGAAGCACTCTCTAGATAATCCGGAAGAGACCTGAACTTCGCGCGGTCCCTACAGCGCCTCCCCCTGGCACTCCGGGCACTGCACGGCGAGGTACTGGAGCCAGTTGACGACCTCGTGCGGCTCGGGGAAGTCGTGCCCCTCGCCGGCGTCCGCGGCCTCGTGGATCACGCCGTACTGGTCCGCGATCACCACGGCGGCGCCGGACGTGCCGAGGCGAGCGGCGAGCGTTCGATCGGGATCGGCGAGGATCGTGAACGACTCGAAACCGTCCTCACGCATTGCGGCGGCGGAGTCGGGGGATTCGGGGACGAGGATCACGACTCGCCCGTCCCACTCGGCGATGCCATCCGACGAGGCGGCAAGGCGGCGCAGCCAGGCGCGGCAGCCCTCGCAACCGGCGCCGTGGACGAGGACGAGCACGGGCGACACCCGGCCGGGCGGGCGCAGCGGCGTCGGCGCGCCGGCGGGCGCGGAGGGCAGCCTCAGGTCCGGAAGTCGGCGGGCGCCGAGCTTCAGCTCCTGCTCGTGCTGGTTGTCCATCGAACTCGCTGGCTGTCGAAGGTCTCATGCAGGCGTCGCGCATTCAATTCCGTACAAGGGGCGAGGCCTGCCTCGCCCGGCGGGTGCCAGTCCGTGCGCTGCAGGCGGCCACTTGCGCCGAAGCCGGCTATCCTCGGACTCGCAGGCTCGCCCCTACGGAACTTCCTCGCGCTGAACAGGCACGGCGCGATTCCCCGGGTTTGATTCCCTACCGCACCGCCGCCAGCACGCGCTGCACCAGGTCGTCCACGGCGTCGTTCTGGATCCAGCGCGCCACCACCACCAGGTCGTGCTCGGGGTCCACGTAGATGGCGTTGGTGCCGTTGCCCAGGTGCACGAAAGCGGTCGCCGGCGCGGCCGGGAAGCGCTTGCGGTCGGTGTTCAGGAAGTAGTTCATGAACCCGTAGCCCGGCTCGGCCGTCGTCGGCGTGAGCGCCCGGCGGATCCAGTCTTCCGAGAGGATGCGGCGGTCCCTCCAGCGGCCGCGGTGCAGCGTCAGCAGCCCGAAGCGGGCCATGTCGCGCGCGCTGATGAACATCCCCCCGCCCCAGTGCCCGCCGCCGCTCACCGACTGGATGGCGGCGCCGTCCATCACCACCCACGAGTTGTCGTAGCCGTACCAGCGCCAGGTGGGCGAGGCGCCGATCGGGTCCATCACCTCCTCGCGCAGCACCTGCGGGAGCGGGCGGCGCCAGACGTTGAGCGCGGCCAGCGCCAGCGCGTTCACCCGCACGTCGTTGTACTCGTACGCCGAGCCGGGATCCTTGCGCGGCCGCGTGGCCCACTCCGCGGGCTCGCCGGTGGGGCGGTCGGCCCACTCGGGCTTCCCCCAGAGCGTCCCCTCGAAGTCGCTGGTCTGCCGCAGCAGGTGCTCCCAGGTGATGCGCCGGTTGTGCGGCGTGTCGAAGGGATTGAGCACCTCGGCGCCGCCCAGCATCTCCGCCGCGCCGCGCCGGGCCGCCGCCTGCTCGGAGAGCACGAACACGGGCGCCATCGACCGCCCCACCGGCTCGTCCAGCCGGATCAACCCCCGGTCGTACGCCAGCCCGACCACGGTGGAGAGGAAGCTCTTGGTGACGCTGAACGTCATGTCCACGCGGTACGGATCGCCCCACTCGGCCACGATGTAGCCGCGCCGGACGATCATCCCCGACGCCTCGCCGCGCTCCTTGAAGGGGCCGATCGCCTCGCCGAACGGCTCGCGCCCGAAGGTCTGGTAGTGCGCCACCTCCAGGCTGCGCGGCGCGCGCGACTCGCTGGCCCGCGCGAACTCGACGGCCTCGCGCACCCTGGCGGGGTCCATCCCCACCTGCTCGGGGGCGCGGCGCTCCCAGTCGTCCCCCGTGCCGGGGAAGTAGGCGCGTTGCGCGAGCGCCGGCGCGTCCGCGTGCGCGGTGGAGGCGCCCGCGAGGAGCAGGACGGCGAGCGTGCGGCGGAATCTGACCTGCATTCTGTCCCTCGAAAGTGAACGGGATTCGCGTCCTCCCGACCGGGCGGAGAACGCTACCATATCGCTCCCCCGCCCCGGCGGCAACGCGCGGGCCGCGGCCGGGTACACCGCCTGTCGCGCATCTCCCGGTGCGAAGTGCGAGGTGCGAGGTGCGAAGTGCGTTCGCAGGAAACCCGTGGCCGTCGAACTGATTGGGACGACGATGATCAAGCCCGCGCCGCTCACCCTCCTGCTCGCGCTCGCCGCGAGTCCCCTCGCCGCGCAGTCCACGCCGGCCCCGGAGGTGGCGGACGTCGAGGTCACCGGCGCCCGCGCGGTGGACGAGCGGCTGATCCGGACGACGATCCTCACGCGGGAGACGCGGGTGCAAATCGCCGCTCCTGGCCTGGGCGTGCGCGGCGGGCGCGGACTGGGCGCGGCAGAAGGCGCGGCTCGACACCGTCCAGGTTCGCCGCGACGAGGCGCGCATCGACTCGCTCCACGCCGCGTGGGGCTACGTCGACGCGCGGACGACCTCGGAAGTGCGTCCGGCGGGCGGCGGCGCCGTGGTCGTCGTCTTCCGCGTCGAGGAGGGCCGGCCGCTGGTCGTGCGCTCGCTGCAGGTGCGCGGGCTGGAGCCGTTCGCGGACTCGATCGACCTCCCCGACCTCCCGCTGGGCACGGGCGGCGTCTACGCGCTGCCGCGGCTGGAGG
Organism: Longimicrobium sp.; assembly: GCA_036389795.1. Classification (NCBI taxonomy): domain Bacteria; kingdom Pseudomonadati; phylum Gemmatimonadota; class Longimicrobiia; order Longimicrobiales; family Longimicrobiaceae; genus Longimicrobium; species Longimicrobium sp. Next base: position 15,042 of record DASVWD010000091.1, on the reverse strand, counting down.
CGGCGCAGCGGGCCATCGCCCGGGCCCTGGCCGAGCTGGGCTACGCGTTCGCGATCGTTGAGGTCTCCGGCTCCGTCTCGCGCGAGGCGCACGCGGCCGACGTGGTGCTGGAGGCCGTCCCCGGCCCCCGCGCCGTCTTCGGGTCGACGACGATCCGCGCCGAGGGGCCGCTCCAGGAGCGCGACGTGCGGGCGCGGCTGGGCTGGCGCGTGGGCGAGCGCTTCGACCCCGACGCGCTGGAGACCATGGCCGAGCGGCTCTACCGACTGCCGATCGTGGAGCGCGTGGCGCTGGAGCCCCGGCGCGCGGCCGCGGCGGACAGCGTGGTGGAGACCCTGGTGGCGGTGGAGACGGGGCGCAGGACGGGGTTCCAGGCGGAGGGGATCGTCTCCCGCAGCGCCTGCCTGGGCGGTACGGCGTGGTGGGCGAGCCGCTACTTCCTGGGCGCGCCGCGGGTGTTCGCCCTGCGCGTGGGCGGGTCGAACCTCTTCGCCGACCAGCTCGGCGGCCTGTGCGCCGGCGAGGACGAGTTCGCGGACCCCGACTACTTCGCGCGCGCCGAGCTGCGCCAGCCGCTGGGCGCCGCGAGCTGGCTGCTGCTGGACGCGGAGGTGAGCCGCGAATCCGCCACGCGCGCGTACATCCGCCGCGGCGTGAGCGGGCGCATCGCCTACGCGACGCAGCTGGCGCGCGGGCTGGACGGGCTGATCGGCTACGCGCCCGAGCGGAGCGACAACGAGGCCGGCGCGCCGTTCTTCTGCGCGCTGTACGCCGTCTGCGCCGGGGCGGCGCTGGACGCGCTGACCGGCACCGCCACGCTGGCGCCCGCCGAGCTGAGCGCCGCCTACACGCCGCCGGGCGCCCGCCGCCCCGCCCTCGGCCCGCGGGCCACGTGGGACCCGCTGCGCCCGATCCCCGACTGGCTGTTCTCGACGCGCGCCACGCTCAGCGCCGCGGGCGGGCCGACGGGCTCGGAGTACGACTTCGCGAGCGCGGTGCTGGAGGGCAACGCCACGCGGCTCGTGGGCGGGCGCGCGGAGCTGGCGGCGCGCGTCCGCGCCGGCGCGCTGGCGGGGGCGCGCGACCCGCTCCCGCCGCAGGTGCGCCTCTTCGGCGGCGGCCCGCGCGGGGTGCGCGGTGTCCCGCAGAACCTGCTCGGCCCCCGGCTCCTCGTCGTCCGCGCGGACGAGGGCGAGAACCTCGGCTGCGCGCTGGCCGCGGGCGCGTGCGAGGGCGTGGAGGTCGACCCCGGCGCCGTGTTCCCGCGCGCCACCGGCGGCGAGGCGCTGGTGGAGGCGAGCGCCGAGGCGCGCTGGTGGGTGGCGAACCGCCTGCAGCTCGCCGCCTTCGCCGACTTCGGCGCGGTCCGCAGCGGGGCCGCCCCGGGCGCGCCGTCCGCCGTCCGCCGCACCGAGTCGATCCTGACGCCGGGGATCGGCGTTCTGGCGGTCACCGCCGTCGGCCCCGTCCGCGTCGACGTCGCCTACAACCCCTCCCCCGCGCGCACCTACCCGCTCTTCGCGCGCGACCCCGACGGCGACGGCTACCTCTATCTCGGCAACGTCGTCTACGACCCCTTCGGCCACGACGGAGCCGGGGGTTGGAAGGAGTTCGGGCGACGGCTGCAGCTCCAGCTCACGCTGGGGCAGGTGTTCTGAGGGGTCGACGCCTACCGTGCGAGCGCCTGAAGGCGCCCGCTGGAACTACGGGAAGCCCTTCGGGCTGCGGACGCCGGCATCCGCGCATCATGCGGAGCACGTGAAGGGAGAGAACCTGCCGAGCTCGTCATGCGGTGACGTTCGCGTCCCGAGCCGAATCCATCCCCCCGAATGCGGTTGAAGCCTCGCTCGACGTGACCGGCCCTCCACACCGGTGCCTGGCGAGGCTTTCCGTAGGTCCAGCGAGCGTGTTTACGCGCTCGCGATGGGGGCGCCCCAATGAGTCATCTCCGCCAACATTGACGCTTCGGCTCTTCTTCGGTATCATGTACCGAAGCAAACCCGAAGCGCTGGAGGTGGCGGATGGAGGCGAACCTCACCCTCGAGCAGAAGCTCGACGTGCTGATGACGATGGCGGCGGACGACCGCGAGGCGCCGCCCTCGGGCGGGAGCGCGCTGCCGCCGCGGCTGCGCAACGCGAAGGCGCGGGGCGTGGGGGCGCTCCGGCCGCTCAACATCCGCAACCTGCGCGTGACGGGCGGGCGGGTGTCGCTGCTGCGCATCCTGATGACCAACGCGTGCAGCTTCAACTGCCACTACTGCCCCATGCGCCGCGACCGCAACCTGCCGCGCACCCTGCTCAAGCCCGAGGAGCTGGTGCGCGTGTTCCTGGCCGCGCACCAGCGGGGGTGGTGCGAAGGGCTGTTCATCACCACCGGCATCCCCGCCCGGCCGGTGAAGGTGATGGACGACCTGGTGCGCGTGCTGGAGCTCTTGCGCGAGCGCCACGGCTTCCGCGGCTACGTGCACGTGAAGATCGTCCCCGGCGCCGAGACCGCGCAGATCGAGCGGCTCACCCGGCTGGCCAGCCGCGTGTCGCTGAACCTGGAGGCGCCCTGCGGCCAGAGCCTGGTGCAGATCGCCCCCGAGAAGAGCTTCGCCACCTCGCTCGCCGCGCTGGACCAGGCGCGCGCCCTGGTGAAGCGCGAGCAGGCCGAGCGCGCCGAGGGGCGCCCCCGCGACCCGCTGCACCCCGGCGGCGCGGCGGGGATGACGGTGCAGTTCGTGGTCGGCGCCACGCAGGACAGCGACCGCACGCTCCTGGGGCGCGTCACCGACCTGTACGCGGGCGGCGGGGTGCACCACGCGCACTTCAGCGCCTTCCGCCCGATCCGCGAGACGCCGCTGGAAGACGCGCCGGCCGCCCCCGCGCTCCGCGAGCAGCGCCTCTACCAGGCCGACTACCTCCTGCGCTCCTACGGCTTCGGCGCCGACGAGGTGGTGTTCGACGAAGCGGGCAACCTGCCGCTCGGCCGCGACCCCAAGACCTCGTGGGCGCTCGCCCACCCCGAGCGCTTCCCCGTGGAGGTGCGCACGGCCGGCTACGAGGAGCTGCTGCGCGTCCCCGGCATCGGCCCCGGCGCCGCCCGGCGCATCGTGGCCGAGCGCGGCGGCACGGTGCTGCGCGGGCTGGCGGACCTGCGCAGGCTGGGGGTGGTGACCACGCGCGCGGCGGGCTTCCTCACCCTCGGCGGCAGGCGGCTGCAGACGGTGAAGTGGACCGAGCAGCTCGGCTTCTGGGGCCCGGAAGACGACGCCGGGCGCCCCCACCTGGTCTACGACGTCAGCCCGGGCACGTTCAGGTAGGACTCGTGATTCCGACGGGGGAGAACCGGGAGGAGGGGGGAATCATGGATTCGTGGCGGCAGGCGGAAGATCCGCGCGACGACGACGCGCGGGCGCATCCCGTACCGACGCTCTATCACCTTTTCCCGGCGGTCGGGGCGCCGCACCTGGTCGGGTCCGACGTCACTCCCCGACCACGAAGCTGCTCGCCGCCCTGCACCCCTGGGGGTCCGCCACCGGCTTCGAGCGCCGCGCGGTGATGCGCGCGCCCACCAGCAGCGCGCCGTCCGCGCGCAGCTCCGCGCGGTACAGGCGCCCCGTCGCGCGCATGCGCACCGGCGGTCCGACCGTGCCGTCGGCGAAGACGGGCGCGGCGAACAGGGCCGCGGCCGGCGTCCGCACCGCGCGCGCGACCATCACCTGCGCCCCCCCGCGCGCGGGGAAGCCCAGCCGGAGCTCCGCGCCCGCGTCGCAGTAGCGCCAGGCGTCGACCGCGGGCTCCGCCGCGTGGGCCATGGCGCGCGCGGTGGCGTTCTCGTAGAGCGAGAAGGTGACGCCGGCGCCTCCCTCCCAGCGCGCCCGGACCAGCCGCAGCAGCGCCCCGTGCTGGTACACCCACGGCGCGGGGGAGGCGGGCGTGCCGGCGTCCGGGCACTCGTACGTGTGCGCCGCCACCACCCACCGGTGCCGGTGCAGCTCCCCGGCCCACCAGGGAGCGCGCACGAACCGCCCCTCGCACGGGACGGGCTCGAGCATGGTCCCGGGCCGCTGCAGCGCCGCGAAGACGTACGTGCTCCAGTAGCCGCCGAGGAGCGGTGCGCCCGGCGCCCGCGCCTCGAGGCGGGCGGCCAGCTCCGTCGGCGGGTCCCTGCGAGGTCCGGGCGCCGCCGGCACCCGCAGCCCGCCCACCACCAGGCCCGCGGCTCCCGCCAGCGCGAGCACCGCGCGCCGCCGGCGCGCCAGCCCGGGGAGGCTCGCGAGCAGGCCCGCCAGCGCGAGCAGCCCGGCCAGCGTCCCGAACACGAAGACGAGCGAGAAGTAGCGGCCGGCGAACTGGTTGACGCGCACGTGGCGCACCAGGAAGAACACCGGCAGCTGGGCGGCCGCGAGCGCCCAGCAGGCGAGGACCAGCGCCGCTCCCTCCACCCGCCAGCGCTCCCCGCCGGGCACCCGTCCGCCGCGCGCCCGCCAGAGCACGACCGCGGCGGCGCAGGCCCCGGCGGTGGCCGCCGCCAGCAGGGGCATGGAGGCGGACCCGGCCAGCACCTTCAGCACCTGCCGCGCGTTGTCCGCCAGGTGTCCCCGGTCGAGCACCAGGCCGGTGCGGAACTCCTGCCCGAAGCGGGCGTGGGCGTAGCCGTAGAAGGCGGCGCGGAGCGCCCGCTCGGCCAGGATGCCCGCGCCCACCACGAGCCCTCCCTCCCCCCACCTCTGGAGCACGGAGCGGCCCGGCTCCGCGTCCAGCGCGCGGGCCCGGACGGCCTCGACGCCGGCGACGACCAGGAGCAGCGGCCCGCTCAGCGGCGACGTCCAGTGGGCGAGGAACGCCACGAAGGCGGTGGCGGCGCGCAGGCCCCACCCGCCCCGCCCGGCCGGGCCGGGCCGCTCGGCGAGCCGGTGGAGCCCCCACCAGGCGAGCAGCAGCGCGGTGATCTGCCAGGCGTAGGGGTGCGCGGCGTCGAAGAGGCTGAAGCGGGAATCGGAGTTGCCCACGAGAACGGCGGCCAGCAGGCCCGCCGCCGCCCACCGCCAGGCTCCCGCGAGGCGCGCCATCACCACGACCGCCGCCAGCACCCACGCCGTGGCCGCCAGGTGCAGCCCCGCGTAGTCGAAGGTGTGCCCGAAGACCCGGCCGGCCGCGCGCAGCAGCAGCAGGTGCCACGTGCCCAGCCGGTCCTGGCCCCAGTAGTAGAGGTCGAACAGGCTCCACTCCCCGGCGCGCGCCATCAGCACGGGGATGGCCAGGTCGGAGTTGAAGGCCGGCGGGCGGGGGATGAGCGCGCGGCTGACCCACGGCGCGGCGAGCGCCGGCAGGCACGCCAGCCCTGCCGCCCGCAGCAGCCGGGCCCACCCGCCCGCGCGAGGGACCGCCGCGAGCTTCACGCGCACCCTCCGGCGCCGCTCTCCGGCCACGCCGCTCGTCGACGTCGTCGGATCCGGAACGGCGGGTGGGGAAAGCTTCGTGTCCATCGATTCGGGAGATCGGAAAACGGGGGGAGGGGACCACATAGATACACCCGTCGGGATCGCCCGGCAAGAAACACCCGATCCCGGGCGCACGGCTCCACCCCCGCGCCTTTCCCCGCGGACGCGCCCGCCGCATCCTTCCGGGCGGACGAGCCCTATCGGGAGGAGCGGAGATGACCGACGCAGGGGAGCCGCGCCCGCTGGAGGGGGTGCGGGTGGTCACGCTGGCGGTGAACGTGCCGGGGCCGGCCGCGGCGGCGCGGCTGCACGCGCTCGGCGCCCGGGTGACCAAGGTGGAGCCGCCCGAGGGCGATCCCCTCGCGCTGGCGAGCCCGGCGTGGTACGACGAGCTGGCCCGCGGCCAGCGGGTGCTCCGCCTGGACCTGAAGGAGGCGGACGGGCGGGCGCGCCTGGAGGAGATCCTGGCGGAGAGCGACCTCCTGCTCACGTCGTCGCGGCCGGCGGCGCTGGAGCGGCTGGGGCTCGCCCGGGGCGCGCTGCACGCCCGGCACCCGCGGCTGGCGCAGGTGGCGGTCACCGGCTGCCCGGCGCCGCACGAGAACCGCGCGGGGCACGACCTGACCTACCAGGCGGCGCTGGGCCTGGTCGAGCCGCCTTCCCTCCCCCGCACCCTCCTGGCCGACCTGGCCGCCGCCGAGCGCGCGGTGAGCGCCGCGCTGGCGCTGATGCTGGCGCGCGCGCGGAGCGGCGAGGAAGGCTACGCCGAGGTGTGCATCCAGGAAGCCGCCGCCGCCTTCGCCGCCCCGCTGCGCCACGGGCTCACGCGCCCCGGCGGCTGGCTCGGCGGCGGAATGGACGTCTACGGCCTCTACCGGGCGCGCGAGGGATGGATCGCCCTCGCTGCCCTGGAGCCGCGGTTCCGGCAGCGGCTGGCGGAGGCGCTGGGGGTGGACGCGCTCGGCCGCCCGCGCCTGGAAGCCGCCTTTCTCGCCCGCACGGCGGACGAGTGGGAGGCGTGGGCGCTGGAGCACGACCTGCCGATCGCTGCGGTGCGGGACGCGAGCGGCTGATGCTCGAGGGTGGTCATCCCGAGGGAAACGTCCGACGTAAGCTGCGTCGGAGCCGCAGTTTGGACGCTCCCGAAGGATCTATTCGATGCGGCTGGGCACCGGCTGTCGCGCAGGGAGCCGGCCACCAGGAAGGCGAAGTAGATTCCTCGGTCGCCGCCAGGCTTCGTCGTGGGTGCTGGTTCGAGCGCAGCGGCTCCCTCGGAATGACATCAGCGGTGACGTCGATCGTGGCGCGGCGCGCTCCCGCCCGACGAACGCAGGACGCGCGCGGAGGCCTCCCCGCGCGCGTCCCTGCCCTCTCACCGATTTCGCACTTCGGACTTCGCACTCAGTAGCCGCGCTGCGCCCGCCGCACACCGAAGGTCCGGCCGGGCCAGCCGCCGCGGCGCGGGTGGGCGGGCTCGGAGATGCGCTCGATGGCCTCCTCCACCTCGGCCTCGCGGACTTCGTCGAGGCCCGCGTAGCTCACCGCCAAGTCGGCCTGCGAGATGATCCCCACCAGCCGCCCGTCGCGGTCGGTGACCGGCACGCGGCGCACCCGCTCGCGCTTCATCACGTCCAGCACGTCGTGCACGGTGTCGTTGCGGCCCACGGTGGCCACGCCGGGCGTCATGTAGTCGCCCACCTTCGCGCCGCCGTCCTTCCCGTCGGCCAGCGCGCGAACCACGATGTCGCGGTCGGTGATCACCCCCACCAGCGTGCGGTCCTCGTCGCCATCGACGACGGGGATCACGCCCACGTCCAGCTCGCGCATGGTCTTCGCCACCTCGGCCAGCGTGGTGTCGGCGGTCACGGCGTGCGGGTCCTCGGTCATGATCTGCCACGCGCAGATGCGGTCGGAGTCGCTCCGGCCGCGCTCGTAGCCGCCCTCGCCCTCGTATCCTCCCTGGCCGTAGCCGCCGGGCTCGCCCTCGTAGCCGCCGCCCCGGCCACCGTGCTCGTACGGCCCCTGCCCGCGGCCGCGGCGCCCGCGCTCGTGGACCACGCCCTCGGCGCCGGTGTGGCCGTAGTACTCCTCGTCGTACCACCGGCCGTCCGGACGGCGGAACGAGAAGCGCCCCTGCCCCCACGGGCCCGGATACATCCCCGCCTGCGGCGCCGCGTCGGGCACGTACCACACGTCGTAGCGCCCGCGGCCGCCCCGGTAGTCCCTTCCGTAGCCGTCCATCCCATTCCCTCCGTCGTTCCGGCGGTCGTCTCGCCCCGCTCGCCAAACCCGGCGGGACCGGGCGCCTTCGCCGCAGGACCGGTGCCGCGCGCACGAGACCGTTGCAACTCCACCCGGCGCGGCGCATCGTTTCCGATCCCGCGCCTCGCGAGCTCCACCCCTTTCCGGAGACGTCCCGATGAGCATTCGCCTCCAGGTGCAGCACCGGTTCTCCGCCCCGCCCGAGCGCGTCTTCCGGGCGCTCACCGACCTCGACCGCGCGGGAGACTGGATGCCCGGCCACGTCAGCGCCGTGAAGCTCGGCGGCGACGGCTTCGGGGTGGGCACCCAGTGGCGCGAGACGCGGAAGATGTTCGGCCGCGAGGCCACGGAGACGTTCGAGGTCACCGAGATGGACCCGCCGCGCCGCCTGGGCCTGCGCGTGGACGGCACGAAGGGCGCCTCGAAGCGCGGCGAGTACCTCTTCACCTACGTCCTCACGCCCCGGGACGGCGGCACCGACGTGGTGATGGACGGGGAGATCCGCGGCATGGGAAAGGTCTGGGAGCTCGTCGGCAGGTTGATGGCGGGCCTCTTCCGCAAAGCCATCGTCAAGGACATGCAGGCGATGGACGACTACCTGAAGCGCACGGCGCCGGAGCCGACGGCGGTGGCGTAGGGCTACACCGGGAAACCTCTGGTCTCACGCAGAGTCAGCAGAGAACCCCTTCTGTCGACTCTGCTGACTCTGCGTGAGACGAGTCTTTTGCCGTTCCCCTCCCTCACCCATCGTAGCTCGGCGGCGGCCGGTGCACGATGTTGCCGCTCACCCCCGCCCGCAAGCTGCCCGCGCGCACGAAGCCGCCTCGCTGCTTGTCGAAGACGAAGCTCTCGAAAGTGTCTCCCGACGGTGTCTCGACCTCGACGAGGATGACCGACGGCGTATCCCCGGCGTTCACCCAGGCGACGAAGCTCACGCTCCCGAGCTGCACGAAATCGTCGAAGAGCGTATAGGCCAGGCTGTCGTCGCGGACGATCAGGGCCCAGCGCTGGCCGTCGTCCCACATGGGCCGCCCGCGCGTGTCGCGCCCCACGTCGGCGTACAGCTCGATGCGCTCCTCCGTCCCGTCCGCGTCCACGTCCACCCCGGCGCTGTCGATGAGCGTGGGGTAGAGCCGCGGCACCGCCCCCGCGCGAATGACCGCCGCCGAGTCCCCCGCCGGGGCCGCCGCGGGCCGCGCGGAGTCCGGCGCCGACGAGTCGGGCGCGGGGGCGGCCGCGGCGGGCGGATCTGCCTCCCCCGTGCGCTGCTGCCCGGCGAAGAGGTAGCCGCCCAGAAATCCCGCCACCGCGACGACGACGAATCCGATCAGGCGAGCCAAGGTGGTTCTCCGTGTTGGGCGTGGTGGCTCTGGTCCAAAGGCGGCTGAAGCCGCGGCAACGACGGCGAAAAGCCTGCCTTCGCAGGCTCCATCCACGCATTCCCCGGGTTCCGCACCGGGCGAGCTTCGCACCTCCTCACGACGGAGCCCGGCACGGCGAGCCGAATGCCGCCCCCACACCGAAGGAGCCCGCGCAGGCGGGCTTTGCGCAGTAGTTGCTGCGGGTTCACCCGCCCGGACGGATGCCCGCCGTACGTGCGAGGTCGTTCCCTGCGGCTCAACGTCGCGCGGCGCGGCGCGCGCCGCAAGGAACGGCCGGTCGGGCGGGTCTTCCCTTCCGGCGCCGGAAGGCGGATCTTGTCCGGACTCCCGGCACAGGAACAGCGACGAGGGACGATGCGGACGACCAGCCGCCCCGGGGCGGATGAGCGGTAGAGGCGCGCCGGACGGGCGGGCCCGCGCGCGCGAGGCGGTGCCGGAGACGCCCGAGCTGGAGGGGATGGCCGCGGAGGTCGAGCCCGGCGAGCCCGGCGAGGGCGGAGACGCCGCGGGCGGCCGGCTCCCGCGCTTCTCGGCGGGGCTGCGCTACATGGCGGCGGGAGCGTTCTTCTTCAGCGTGATGAGCCTGCTGGTGAAGATGGCCGGACGGCGCCTGCCCAGCCAGGAGATCGTGCTGGTGCGCGCCGTGGTCACCCTGGCGCTCAGCTGGTGGGCGGTGCGCCGCGCGAGAGTCGCGCCGTGGGGGAACAACCGGCCGCGGCTGGTGCTGCGCGGGATCGTGGGCTTCCTGGCGCTGTCGGGCTTCTACTACTCCGTGGTGCACCTGCCGCTCGCCGACGCCACCGTCATCCAGTACACGAACCCGGTGTTCGCCGTGCTGCTGGCCGTGCCCGTGCTGCACGAGCGGCTGCGCGCGCGCGAGGTGCTGGTGGTGCTGGTGAGCATGGCCGGCGTGGTGGTCGCCACGCGCCCCACCTTCCTCTTCGGGCACGGCGAGGGCGCGCTGGACCACGTGGCGGTGGGGATCGGGCTGTTCGCGGCCATGTGCAGCGCGGCCGCGTACGTCACCGTGCGCAGCCTGCGCGGGCGCGAGGAGCCGCTGGTGATCGTATTCTACTTCGCCCTGGTCTCCACGCTGGGCGCGCTGGCCACGGGGCTGCCGGGGGCGGTGTGGCCGACGGGGACGGAGTGGCTGGTGCTGCTGGGCGTGGGCGTCACCACGCAGCTGGGGCAGGTGTCGATCACGCGCGGGCTGCACCTGGAGCGCGCCGGCCGCGCCACCGCCACGGCGTACCTGCAGATCGTCTTCGCCGCGCTGTGGGGCGCGCTCTTCTTCGCCGAGCTCCCCGACGCGGGGACGGCCGCCGGCGCGGTGCTGATCGTCGCCGGCACCCTGGCCCTGGCCCGCCGCGAGGAGACGCCGGAGGCCGAGCCGGCGTCCTGACGGTGCGAAGTGCGAAGTGCGAAGTGACCTCGGCGCGAGGTGACGGCGTTTCGGTGCCGAAGCCGGTGTCCGCGCCGAACCAACCTGCGACGGCAGGCTTCTCGCCGTTGCTGCCGCGGGTTCACCTGTCCGACTTCGGGGATATAGGCATATTGCCAATATGCTAATTACCTATTAACGTAGCAGGAGGGCCGGGTGACAGCGCCTTTCCTCGTGGACCAGGGACCAGGGACGATGCGCTACCGCTACCACACGCTCGACGTCTTCACCGACCGCGTCTTCGGCGGCAACCCGCTGGCGGTCTTTCCCGACGCGCGCGGGATCCCGAACGGGCAGATGCAGCGCGTTGCGCGGGAGTTCAACCTGTCCGAGACCGTCTTCGTGCTGCCGCCGGAGACCGCGGAGGGCACGCGCCGCGCCCGCATCTTCACTCCCACCGCGGAGCTGCCGTTCGCCGGGCACCCGACCGTGGGCACCGCCATCCTGCTCGCCGCGCTCGGCGAGGTGGCGCTGGATGGCGGGGAGACGCGCATCGTGCTGGAGGAAGGCGTCGGCCCCGTCTCCGTGCTCGTTCGCGGGCAGGACGGCCGCCCCGAGTTCGCGCAGCTCTCCGCGGCGCAGATGCCCGAGACCCGCCCATCGCCCGTCGGTCGCGACGAGCTCGCCGCGCTGCTCGGCCTGTCGCCGGACGACGTGCTGGAGGGCGAATTCTCCCCCGCGCCCGTCTCGTGCGGCGTCCCCTTCCTGGTCGTTCCCCTGCGCGGCCTGGACGCCCTCGGCCGCGCGCGCCTGGACCCCACACGCTGGGAGCGGCTGCTGGCGGGCACGTGGGCGCCGCAGGTCTACCCCTTCGCCCCCGCCGGGCCCCCCGCCGACTTCCGCGTCCGCATGTTCGCGCCGGCACTGGGGGTCGCCGAAGACCCCGCTACCGGCGCGGCGGCCGCCGCGTTCGCCGGCTACCTGGCGCTGCGCGAGACGACGGACGGCGCCTTCCGCTGGACGCTCGAGCAGGGGATCGAGATGGGCCGCCCGAGCACGCTCCACGTCGAGGCCGACCGGGCCGCCGGCCGGGTCGCCGCCATCCGCGTCGGCGGCTCCGCCGTGCAGGTCGGCGAAGGCTGGATGGAGATCCCGGACGAGTAGACCGTCCATCGGGCCCACACTCGAATCTGGAGCCTCGCGCGCACCGCCCCCACCCCCGCGACGAAGCCGTCCGGCGAGGCTTCCTGCCTTCGTTGCCGCGGCTTCAGCCGCCCTTCCCACCGCCCCTTCCGCGATACACCGCCGCCCGCCCGCGACCCTCCTCCGTCGCGCTGGTCCGCACCTTGAACAACATCCCGAAACGCGCGCGGAGCGGGCCGTTCAGGCTTTGCCCCACGCGCGCGGACCCGGCGGACGAGAAGAAAGGGGCGGACGGATGACGGAGCAGGAGCGGCAGGCGGGCCCGAGCGTACGCGCCCAGGTGGTGGGAGCCCCCACCACCGACGTGGGGAAGGGCGTGGCCCGCCTCGCGAAGCAGACGCTGGACGAGCTGGGGATCCGGGAGGGCGACGTGGTGGAGATCGCGGGAAAACGCAGCACCACGGCCATCGCGCTGTCCGCCTACCCCAGCGAGGACGGCGCGGGCACCATCCGGCTGGACGGGCTGCAGCGCGCCAACGCCGGCGTCGGCATCGGCGACCACGTGGAGGTGCGCCGCGCCGAGGTGCGCCCCGCGCGCCGCGTGAGCGTGGCCCCCGCGCAGAAGAACATCCGCCTGCTGGGCACCGGCGAGGCGCTCCGGCGCACCCTCTTCCACCGCCCGCTCACCGCCGGCGACGTCATCTCCACCTCCGTCTTCCGCCCCCCGAACACCCGCGCCACCGACCGCCCGATCATGCCCGACGACCTGCTGCGCAACCTGCTGCAGCAGAGCACCTACGGGCTGCAGGAGGTGCGGCTCGCCGTGGTCAACACCCAGCCGCGCGGGATCGTGCGCGTGGTGGAGGACACCGAGATCGAGCTCCTCCCCGAGTACGTCGACACCGAGGAGCAGCGCCGCGCCGACGTCACCTACGACGACGTGGGCGGACTCGGCGACACCATCGGCCAGGTGCGGGAGATGATCGAGCTCCCGCTCAAGCACCCCGAGCTCTTCCAGCGCCTGGGGATCGACCCGCCCAAGGGAGTGCTCCTGCACGGCCCGCCCGGGACGGGGAAGACGCTCCTGGCCCGCGCCGTGGCCAACGAGGCCGACGCGCGCTTCTTCCACGTGGCGGGCCCCGAGATCATGGGGCGCTTCTACGGCGAGAGCGAGCAGCGGCTGCGCGAGATCTTCCAGCAGGCACAGAAGCAGGCCCCCTCCATCGTCTTCATCGACGAGATCGACTCCATCGCCCCCAAGCGCGAGGAGACCAAGGGCGAGGTGGAGCGCCGCATCGTGGCCCAGCTGCTGACCCTGATGGACGGGCTGGAGCCGCGCCAGAACGTGGTGGTGATCGGCGCCACCAACCGCCCCAACGCCCTCGACGAGGCGCTGCGGCGCCCGGGGCGCTTCGACCGCGAGATCGTCATCGGCGTCCCCGACGCCGGCGGGCGCGAGGAGATCCTGTCCATCCACACCCGCGGGATGCCGCTCGAGCCGGACGTGGAGCTGCCTGAGCTGGCGCGCGTCACCTACGGCTTCGTGGGCGCCGACCTCTCCGCCCTGGCGCGCGAGGCCGCCATGGAGACGCTGCGGCGCATCCTCCCCCGCATCGACCTGGACGACGGCGGCGAGATCCCGCCCGAGGTGCTGGATGCGCTGGTGGTCACCCGCGACGACTTCCTGGGCGCGCTCAAGCGGGTGCAGCCCTCGGCCGTGCGCGAGATCATGATCCAGGTGCCTAACGTCGGCTGGGACGACATCGGCGGGCTGGAGGAGGCCAAGCGCGCGCTCAAGGAGGGCGTCGAGCTCCCGCTCCGGCACCCCGACGCCTTCCGCCGGCTCGGCATCCGCCCCGCCAAGGGCTTCCTCCTCTACGGGCCGCCGGGGACGGGGAAGACGCTCATCGCCAAGGCCGTGGCGCGCGAGTCGGAGGCCAACTTCATCTCCGCCAAGTCCAGCGACCTGCTGTCGAAGTGGTACGGCGAGAGCGAGCAGCAGGTGAGCCGCCTCTTCCAGCGCGCCCGCCAGGTGGCGCCCACGGTGATCTTCGTGGACGAGATCGACTCGCTGGCGCCCGAGCGCGGCGGCGGCGTGGGCGAGCCGGCGGTCACTGAGCGGGTGGTGAACACGCTCCTGGCCGAGATGGACGGGCTGGAGGAGATGAACGGGATCGTGGTGATCGGGGCCACCAACCGCCCCACGCTGGTGGACCCGGCGCTCTTGCGCCCCGGGCGCTTCGACGAGATGGTCTACATCCCCGTCCCCGACCTCGAGGGCCGGCGCAAGATCCTCGGCATCCACACCGGCGGCATGCCGCTGGCCGACGACGTGGACCTGGACTCGCTGGCCGATCGCACCCAGGGCTACACCGGCGCCGACCTGGAAGACCTGGTGCGCCGCGCGGGGCTGCAGGCGCTGCGCGAAGACCTCGAGTCGCCGCGGGTGGAGATGCGCCGCTTCGAGGCCGCGCTCGCGGAGAGCCGCGCCAGCGTGACCCCCGACATGGAGCGCGAGTACGAGCAGATCGCCGACGAGCTGAAGCGCGAGGGCCCGCGCGGCCGCCGGCAGATCGGCTTCACCGTGCCCGGGACCGGCGCGGCGCAGGCTTGAGCCGGCTGGCCGGGGCGGGGCCGGGAGCGTAGAATCGGAGGAGGAGGCGCTCCCACCCCGAGCCCGGGAGACGGTTATGCCCTTCGAGCCGAAGCAGAACCCGTTCGGCGACGACGACGACGCGGCCGGCGGGCCCGACGTGGCGTCGCTCCTCTCGGCGGCGCACCAGGAGGCGCTGCGCGTGCACGACAGCCCCGTGCGCGCCGACCAGCTCGCCGACAGGCTCCCCGCCCTGGCGCGCGCCGTGGCCGAGAGCGACCTGATCGAGGAGTACCGCGACCGCATCCGCGCCCACCTGGCCGACGCCGAGCGCGTGCTGCGCCGCGACGACGACGGCCGCGAGGCCGCGAAGCACCTCGACGCCGCCCTGCGCCTGGCCGAGCGCAAGCCCCGCAATCCCTCCCCCTTCCTGGACGACCTCTGACGTCAGGTCCGGTCGATCGCCCGGTTCAGGCCGCCCGTTCCGAGGCCCGGCCACACGGAAGCGGCACTGCCACGGATCGCCGCGGGGCCGAAGAACCCTTCATACGATCTTCCGAAACCAACAGTACATCCCACGCCGCACAAGAAGTCATCCTGAGGGAGCGTCCGCGCGTAGTTCGCTCCCGCGCAGATGGTTGGACGCGACCGAAGGATCTACTCCGCGTGTCTGGTGGCCAGATGGGGTGCGCAGAAGCCAGCCTCGCTCCGGGGTGAGTAGATCCTTCGGTCGCCGCCAGACACTGGTGTCGGGGCAGGTTCGGCGCAGCGGCTCCCTGAATAGAAACTACGGAGCCGGGGTCGCGCTCTTCAGGCGGCCTTCCGCAGTTCCACCTTGTAGCCGAGCCTCTC
>DASVWD010000090.1 GCA_036389795.1 Longimicrobium sp. | reverse complement strand
TTGTACGTAGGGCCGCTTCTGGATAGCTTTCATGCGAGCACCGTTTGGGTGTAGTGGGTTGTGAGATCCTTCTTGCCGGAAGTCTCTCTCAATCTACTACTTCCGAACGGTGCTCGCTTTTTCCCCAGCAGGATTTGGGTTGAAGCCTCGCGGGGTTTGCGAGGCTTTCTGCAGTTGTAGCCGCGGCTTTAGCCGCCCGTGATCAGCGCGATGGCCAGGGCGGCGAACGCGAGGCCGAGGCCCTGGAACCAGTGCAGGCGCTCGCCCAGGACGATCCAGGCCAGGAGCACGGTGGCGGCCGGGTACAGCGACGCCAGCGGCGCCACCACGCTCAGCAGCCCCTGACGCACGGCCAGCAGGTACAGCAGGTTGGCCAGCATGTCGAGCGCGCCGCCGGCCAGGATGATGCGGAGCGCGCCGCGGTCCGGGCGCAGCCGACGCCGGGCGGCGAGCGCGACGGCGGCGAGCATCGCCACGCTGGTGGCTCGCGCGGCCACCAGCGGCCAGAGCCCCGCCGCGGGCGCGGTGCGCTCCAGGGCCACGTAGAAGGCGCCGATGGCGAGCCCCGCGGCGAGCGCCAGCAGCACGCCGCGGCCGGTGGCGCCCAGGAGCACCGGCCGGTCGGGCGCGGGCTCGCGGCTGATGAGCCCGATGGCCACCGCGGCGAGCCCCACCCCCGCCAGCGCGCCCGCGCCGGGGCGCTCGCCCAGCGCCAGCCCGGCCACCACGGGCACGGCGATGGCGCACACGGCCGTCACGGGCGCCACCACGCTCATGGCCGAGATGGAGAGCGCGTGGTACAGCAGCCCCACGCCCACGCCCCCCGCCACCCCGCCGGCCGCCCCCCACGCCAGGTCGGTCCCGGCGGGCGCCGCCGGGGCCAGCAGCGGCATCACCGCGAGCAGCAGCAGCAGCCCGGCCAGCTGCGACACGACCACCACCGGCAAGGTGGCCGTGCGTCGCGCGGCCAGCCCGCCCAGGAAGTCGGCCGCGCCGTAGAACAGCGACGACGCGAGCGCCAGCAGGTACGCCATCCCCTCTCCCCACCCTGGAGGATGCTCCGTTGCTCCCACGGACGACGAGCCGCGGGCGCTCAATCTATCGTTCGTGAAAAGGGCCGGCAGGGAAGGGCGGGGTTTCGCGCATGAAAGGCGGCAAAGCCGCGGCTACAACGGCAGAAAGCCTCGCAAACCGCGCGAGGCTTCGACAGCAAACAACACCGGCCGGTGGCGAGCGTCCCTCCTCTCGCACTTTCGCACTTTCGCACTCACGCACTCACGCACTTCCCCTCGCTTGCGACCCGCCCCACCCCCGGGACATATTGTCGCGCTTCGACTTCCGCCCACTCAACCGACGATCCGAAAGAAGGCATATGGCTACGCAGGGCAAGGACATCGACGTCGTCTTCCTCTCCGCCAAGCGCACGGGGATGGGGACGTTCGGGGGGTCGCTCAAGGACTTCTCGGCCACCGACCTGGGGGTGTTCGCCGCGAAGGCGGCGCTGGAGGAGTCGGGGGTGCCGGCCGGGGAGGTGGGGCACGTGGTCTTCGGCAACGCGCTGCAGACTTCGTCCGACGCCATCTACCTGGCGCGCCACATCGGCCTCAAGACGGGGCTCCCGCTCGACACGCCGGCGCTCACGCTCAACCGCCTGTGCGGCTCGGGGTTCCAGGCCATCGTCTCGGGCGCCATGGAGATCATGCTGGGCCAGGCCGAGGTGGCGCTCTGCGGCGGCACCGAGAGCATGAGCCAGGCCCCGCACGTGATCCGCGGCGCCCGCTGGGGCGACCAGCGGCTGGGGCCCTCGGGGAAGTTCTACGAGGACCTGCTCTGGGAGGCGCTCACCGACACCTTCGCCGGCTGCTCGATGGCGATGACGGCCGAGAACCTGGCCGACCGCTACGGCATCACCCGCGACCAGGTGGACGAGTACGCCTGCCGCTCGCAGACGCTGGCGAAGCTGGCGTGCGAGCAGAAGCGCTTCGACACCGAGATCACGCCGGTCACGCTGAAGAGCCGCAAGGGCGAGACGACCTTCGCCTGCGACGAGCACATGCGGCCCGAGACCACGGTGGACATGCTGGCCAAGCTCAAGCCGTACTTCAAGGAGGGCGGCACGGTGACGGCCGGCAACGCCTCGGGGATCGGCGACGGCGGGGCGGCGCTGGTGATCGCGTCGGAGGCGTACGCGCGGCGCAACGGCCTGCAGCCGATCGGCCGCCTGGTCTCGTGGGGGATCGCGGGCGTGGAGCCGAAGGAGATGGGGATCGGCCCGGCGCCGGCCTCGCGCGCGGCGCTCAAGAACGCGGAGATGGACCTGGGGCAGATGGACCTGGTGGAGGTGAACGAGGCGTTCGCCAGCCAGTACTGCGCGGTGGAGAAGGAGCTGGGGCTGGACCGCGAGCGGGTGAACGTCTCGGGCGGGGCCATCGCCATGAGCCACCCGCTGGGGATGAGCGGCGCGCGCATCACCGTGCACCTCCTCCACGAGCTGCGCCGCCAGGGGAAGCGCTTCGGGCTGGGCACCGCCTGCATCGGCGGCGGCCAGGGGATCGCGGTGGTGGTCGAGGCGTTCCCGGCGGCCGCCGAAGCCGCGGCGCCGGTCGAAGAGCGGGCGGCGGCGGACTGAACGACAGTGCCCAGTGCCCAGTGCTTAGTGCCCAGGAAAGGCCCTGCGTGTCGGGTGCCGTGCAGTTCCTGGGCACTGGGCACTTGGGACTGGGCACTTAGAAACCGATGAGCGACCAGCACCCCGCGCCGCGCCCCGACCGTGCTCCCGCGCCCCCCGGCCCGCCGGGGAGCGCGGGGCTGCCCGCGCGCCGGCTGACCAGCGTGGAGCTGGAGGCGGTGTTCCAGCGCGCGGCGGAGCTGCAGAGCGCGCGCGAGGAGACGGCCGAGGGGCTCACCGAGGACGAGGTGGTGCGCATCGGCCAGGAGTTGGGGCTGGAGCCGCACGTGGTCCGCCGCGCCATCTCGGAGGTGCGCTCGCGCCCGCCGGCCGAGCGCGGCTTCGTGGCGGGGGTGATGGGGCCGGGCGTGGTGCGCGCGTCGCGGACCATCCGCCGGCCGGCGGCGGAGCTGGGGATGTTCCTGGAGCGCTACCTCCTGGAATGCGAGCACATGGTGGTGGAGCGGCGCTTCCCCGACCGCACCCGCTACGCGCAGGCCCCGGGGATCGGGGCGGCGCTCAGCCGCACCTTCGGGAAGATGGGTTCGCGCCAGCCCACGCTGGACCTGGAGAAGCTCGACGTGGGCGTGGCCCTGGCCGGCGAGGACCAGGCGCTGGTGGAGCTGTCGGTGGACCTGGGCCCCACCCGCGCGGGGGTGCTGGCGGGGGCCGCCGCGGCGGGCACCATGACCGCCGGGGGGGCGGCGACCTTCGCGCTCGTCACCGGGGCGCCGGACCTGCTGGCGCTGCTGGGCGTGCCGATGTTCGCCGCGTGGATCCTGGGGATGCGCGTGGGCTATCGCTACACGGCCCGCCAGCTCCAGGACAAGCTGGAGGGCTTCCTGGACCGCCTGGAGCACAACGAGCTCAAGCTGCCGCCGCAGAAGCCGGACTGGCGGAAGCAGCTGGGGATCTGAACAGCAGTGCCCAGGGCCCAGTGCCAGGTGCCCAGTAGGTAGTGCATGGCGTCGAGTCCCGAGCGCGAGGGCAGTGCAGTTCCTGGGCACTGGGCACTTCTTGGAAAGATCACAACCCATAGGAGCAGCGGATGGAGATCAAGCGGGTGGGCGTGCTGGGGTGCGGGCTGATGGGGAGCGGGATCGCCCAGGTGAGCGCGGCGGCCGGCTACGACACCATCGTCCGCGAGGTGAGCGACGAGCTGTGCCAGCGCGGGATCGGCGGCATCGGCAAGCAGCTCGGCAAGGCGGTGGAGAAGGGGAAGCTCGCCGCCGAGGACCGCGACGCCACGCTCGGCCGGCTGCGCGGCACCACGAGCCTCGAGGAGCTGCGCGACTGCGACATCGTGATCGAGGCCGTCGTCGAGGACCTGGCGGTGAAGAACGAGATGTGGAAGACGCTGGACGCGGTGTGCCCGGCGCACACCATCTTCGCCAGCAACACCTCGTCGCTCACCATCGCCGACATGGCGGCGGCCACGAAGCGCCCCGAGCGGATGGTGGGGCTGCACTTCTTCAACCCCGTGCCGGTGATGAAGCTGGTGGAGGTGGTGAAGACCATCGCTACCGACCCGCAGGTGTTCGACACGGCCTTCCAGTTCGCCAGGTCGCTGGGGAAGGAGCCGATCGTCTGCAAGGACAACTCGGGCTTCGTGGTGAACCTGCTGCTGGTGCCCTACATGATGGACGCCATCCGCGCGCTGGAGCAGGGCGTGGCCTCCATCACCGACATCGACAAGGGGATGCAGCTGGGCACCGGCTACCCGATGGGCCCCTTCGTGCTGGGCGACTTCGTGGGCCTCGACACGCTCGACAAGATCGGCGACATCATGTTCCGCGAGTACAAGGAGAAGCGCTACGCCTCTCCGCCGCTGCTCAAGCGCATGGTCTCGCTCGGCTACTTCGGCCGCAAGTCCGGCAAGGGCTTCTACGACTACTCGCAGGACCCGCCCAGGCCGATGCCGCTGGTGTGAGGGCGCTTGGGGCGAGTAGAGGAGGTGTCGCGGTTGCGGCACCTCCTCTAAAGTCTACGAAGAGAAAGCTGAGCGGTTAGATGAACCGTCATCTAGATCCGACTTCGTTCCACGAGGTTGGGGATCTTTTTCCCGGGGAAGTCGAAGTTCTCTCGGTCGGTCCACACGTTCCGGTCGGTGAGGCGCTACGTCTGATGCTGTCCGCGGGTTATTCTCAGGTGCCTGTTATAGATAACGGGACCGTGAGGGGATTGTTTTCGTTCGCTACGCTGGCTCGCGTAGTTGCGACCGAACCAAAGTTCGAGTTGCACACGCTGTTAGTTGGAGATGTCATGGAATCTGTTCCTTTCGTTACCGTCCGAGATAGCTTGCATTCTGTTCTCCCGATGCTTGAAGAGCGTGAGGCGATCCTCGTTGGTTCACCGTCAGGACTGCAGGCGGTAGCTACCCCGACCGACGCACTCCGCTACCTTTACAAGCTTGCAAAGCCATTCGTACTGTTAGGTGAGATAGAAAAGGCTTTGCGAGCACTGATCACGATGCGTACCCCAGGAGCATTGCTCTCTGAATGCATCGATAACTCCATCCGGAAGATGTACGAAGAGCAACAGCGTCAGGTACCTGAGAAGCTGGATGAAATGTCCTTTGAAGATCTTCGTAGTCTTGTAATCTCCGGAAAAAATTGGAAGTATTTCGAGGGTACGCTAGGCCAGAACCGCGCTCTTATTAGTAGTAAGCTCGAGCGCATTCGTGTTCTCCGGAATCAGGTGCTTCATTTCCGCAGTGAATTGAGCAGTTTAGACCAGCAAGATCTTGTGGCCATGCGTGACTGGCTACGCGATAAGGCTCAAACGGCCCAGCCCAGTGCTCCGGAGGATCAGGATGATTGATCACGGAAAGATCGATCCAGCAGCCATTCTGTCTCCGGAGCAATTGCAGTTTGTAGAGTTGGTGAAAGCTGCCCATCCACCACGACGCTTCGTTCTTTCTGGTGCGCCAGGGAGCGGGAAGACCAGTGCGATGATTGCTGCGCTTGCTGCACTACCACAATTGTCAGAGTTGCGGCGAGGGCGTTCGCTAGTGATAGCTCCTGGTGAGTTCCTTCAGCAATACGCGATGCGTATGGAGCGATTTTCAGCTCCGGTGCGGCTTGTTGATCCCCCCGCATACCGACGCATGCAAGCGGAGTCCGACTTAAGTGGGAATCCGTGGCTCGGGAGCGGCTACTATCTTGTCTCACCCCAGTTCCTTATGAAAGGACATCGTCTCGCTGAGGTACTTGCAACAGAATGGGATGAAGTTCTGTTCGACGGCTCTGACGCTGCTCTGGTCGCGCAGTGGAGCGAGGTACTCGGTGTGTTCTGGGCTTCTTCAAAGATTACGTCAGTCCTTGCCGTGCTTCCGTCTACCGACTTGGCCATGTATGGGTTGAGACGGCCTGCCACACAAATTGTGCAGTGGAGCGTGAAGAGAGCTGTAGTTATGCCAGAGCGGCGGATTCATCCCGTCGAGGTACAACTCTCGGAAGCTGAGGCGGAGTTTGCACGTCAAATCAAGGCAAGTACGGATCAATTGACCGCTGCTTCCCCGAAGGATGCAGTCTTTGCTCACTCACTTTTACGTGCGTGGGGGAGTTCCTTGTATGCAGTCGAGCAGGTGCTACGCCGTGCCGTGATTGCGCATGAGGCGGAATGGCGTCCGGATCTGGATAGATCTGAGAGAGAGCTTTCAACTAGAGTGGATCTGGGTGAGCGGGGCAGGGTGGAAGCGACTAATTTACTCCACGCCTTGGAACGCATAACCGGCGATTCTAAGTGGTCCCAGTGTGAAACTATTTTGCTCAAGCTCTTCTCACGCAAGCGCACGGAACCTGTGGTCCTCTATACGGATTCGCGCGAAACTGCGCTTTATCTAAGTGAACTTACAAAAGAACGTGATTTTCAGACGAGTGTTCTCATTGGATTGGGTGAATCCAATGTAGTTGATTTAAGTGAAGAACGTCTGCGGGCTTCACAGGTCATCATTGCCACTACGCACTCTTCGAAGGGCATGGAATTTTCAAGTGATTCGGTTATCCACTATGACCTTCCCGAAAATCCACTGCTTTATTGGGTTCGTATGACACGAGTCTCTCCTTCACGCCGTGCGCCTGTCGACCACTATGTACTGATAGACGCAGTAGGTACCACTCGGATGTCTTTAGAGAGGGCGGAGGCCAGCATGGAGAAGCTACCTACGTCTACCGAATAGAATGGCCTCAGATCCATGTTGTGCGAAAGGCTTCTACTCTCAGGACCCGCCGAAGCCGATGCCGCTGGTGTGAGCCGCAGGTGCGGTGAATGGAACAAGGGGTGCCGTGGTCAACGGCACCCCTTGCTGCTTCGGTCCCAGAAAGAGAGAAGATCGCGATGACGACTCGCCTGGAGAGGGAGGTCCGCTTCCTCAAGCTGTACGCCGCCGGCTCCACGCTCCTCTTCCTGCTCCTGTTCCTGGGCGCGTTCCAGGGGGCGCGGCAGAGGCAGCGCTTCACCGAGATCGACGTGGAGCGCATCAACGTGGTCGAGGCGGACGGCCGGCCGGTGGTGGTGATCGCCAACCAGGCGCGGCTCCCCGGCAACGTCATGAACGGCCGCGAGTACTCCGACCGCGAGGGGATCGGCGGGCTGATCTTCTACAACGGCGAGGGCGACGAGGCGGGGGGACTCGTTTTCCGGAGCGAGCGGGGAGACACTTCGGTGACCGCCTTCGGCCAGCTCTCGCTGGACCGCTTCGAGAGCGACCAGGTGGTGACGCTCAACTACACCGAACAGCCGGGCTACTGGGGCGCCGGGCTCCACGTGTCGCACCTGCCGCGCCACCTGCTGATCGAGTGGTCCCTCGCGCAGGACTCCATCAACCGGCTCCCCGAGGCGGAGCGCCCGGCCGCGATGCGGGCGCTGCGCCGCCGCTTCTTCACCGCGGGGAAGTGGGAGATCAAGCGGGTGTTCGTGGGGGAGGAGGGGAGGACGGCGGAGGTGCGCGTCCACGACACGGCGGGCCGGCCGCGGATCCGCATGGTGGTGGACTCGCTGGACGTGGCCCGGCTGGAGTTCATCGACGCGGACGGCAAGGTGGTGTCCCGGCTGCCCGCCATGTAGCGGGCGTCCGCCGCCGGGTCCGAAGAAGGGCGCCGCGGCTGCACGGCCGCGGCGCCCTTCACCGTCTACGCCTCTTCACTCCATCGAAGACCTGCCGCCGGCCCGGACCGGCGGCGCGCCGATCGGGATCGGCCAGGATCAGCAACCGCCTTCGGGCGCGGTGCAGAGGGGCGCGGTGGACGGGCACTCCGCGCACGCCGTCTCCCCCGTTTCGGGGCAGGTGTTGCACGTGTCGCCCGACCCGCCGCCGCCGCACCCGTCGGCGGTGTCCTCGACGCAGCCGCGGTGCAGAGCGCGTACGCCGTGTCGCCGCACTCGGGGCACGTCAGCCCCCAGCAGACCGTCGCCTCGGACCACGGAGCCGGCCCGCTCCGGCCGAACAGCGTGCCCCGGTCTCCGGGCCACGCCGCGCGGGTGTCGAAGGAGTCGACGGCCAGGGCGTCCAGGTCGAGCTTGAGCTTGCGCATACGTGCCTTTCGCATCGGGGGCGAGGAAAAGGATGTTTTCGGGATCATCCCAATCTAGCGCGCCTCACTCGGGGGGTCGAGTGCCCGCGGTCCGGATGCGGGACGCGTCCACGACCCCGCCACGCCTTGCGTTTCCAGGCTGGTCGGGCTACTTGAACGCGCGTGGACTGGAAGCGTCGCGCCATCCCTGTCTCTCCCCGGTGCCATGTCCCTGCATCGCCTCGTTCCACTGCTGTTCCTCGCCGCCGGGCTCCCGGCCGGGTGCGCCACGCCCACGCGCATCGAGCCGGAGGCCGGGATCTGCCGGTCGCCCGCGGGGGAGTTCGGCGCGGCCGCCTGCGCGTCGGTGGTGGGCCGGGTCGTCGACCGCAACGGAGCGCCGGTCCCGGGCTCCGGCCTCAGCGGCTTCCTGCGGCCCGACGGCCAGTGCCCGTGCAACTCCCCGGGCGTGATCATCGACGCAAACGGCCACTTCGCCAGCACGGTGCACTGGTTCGCGGGCGCCCCGCCGGAGGGCACGGAGGTGCCGGCCTGGCTGCGCGTGACCGCCACCGGAGCGCAGTACCCGCAGGACCGGCTGGTCTCCGACTCCGCCCGCGTGATGCTGCGCTTCGTGCCCACGGGCACCCGCGTCCAGAGCGCCGAGGTGGAGATCCGGCTGCCGCTGCCGTGAGCCACGCTGCCGCCGCGCAGCCCGAGATGCGGCACCGCCGGCTCCGGCAGCTCGTGCTGGAGCAGCGCGGCGGGTGAGCCGCCGGCGCACGCCGGCGTGACGGACGGGCCTGGGACGCCTCGGCGGGGGACCACCCCGGAGCCGGCGCCGACGGATCAGGCCATTAGCGGAAATCCTCGCGACGGTCTTTCCGGCGGACGAGCGAACGGAGGGGGGTGCGCACGGCATCCCCCTCTTCTTTCCGTGTGACGCGGTGAGACCCGGAGAGTCCGTCCCGGTGTCTTCTCGTCCCCTTCAGCTCCGAGCCACCTGAGCCGGCCGTCCCGCGGTTCAGCCACTCCCCGGGTCTCCTCAACTTGTCCATTTGGTTGCGTTCTTAATGGGATGACTTATTATCCAGCGTTCGGGTGCGTTACCAGAGAAACATTTCATGAACCTGCCGTGCCGGAGCTCTCCGGGAACCGGTGACGGCGGCGCTACGCCATCATGGAACCATCGCTCCTGCTCCTGCACGGTCGGAGGCCGCGGTCGCTGGCGCGGCTCCTGTCCGCCGTCTCCGCCTCGCCCTGGCCGGCCTCGCTCTTCCTCTTTCTCCTGGGAGTGGGCGCATACTGCGCGAACCACCGGCTGATCGCCGCGAACGACTCCCGGCCGGCCCAGCTGATCCCGTTTTCGATCCT
Source organism: Longimicrobium sp. (assembly GCA_036389795.1). Lineage (NCBI taxonomy): Bacteria > Pseudomonadati > Gemmatimonadota > Longimicrobiia > Longimicrobiales > Longimicrobiaceae > Longimicrobium > Longimicrobium sp. Next base: position 48,964 of record DASVWD010000090.1, on the reverse strand, counting down.
CCTCGACCGCACCGTGACGCTGGACCGCTTCTACGCCGAGGAGACCGGAGGCGCGGCCGGACTCGAGCGGATGCCGGCCGATGCGCGCATGCGGTACTACCACCTCACGCCCGCGCGGGGGAGGCTGTACTCGACCTACCCGATCGCCCTGCCGGTCCTGGTCACACCCCTCTACGTGCCCGTCGTGTGGGCGCGGCGGGGCGACGGCTGGTCGACCGGGGAGGTCCTCCGCCTGGCGCCGACCATGGAGAAGCGCGCGGCCGCGGTGGTCGCCGCGCTCAGCGTGGTGGCGATGTACTGGCTGCTCTCGGCACTGGCCGACAGGCGCCTCGCCCTCGTCCTCGCCCTGGGCTTCGCCTTCGGCACCACCACCTGGACCACGTCCAGCCAGGCGCTCTGGCAGCACGGCGCGGGCGTCCTGTTCATCCTGCTTTCGCTCGCGGTGCTGGCCAGGAGGCCCGACCGGGCCTGGCTCGCGGGGCTCTTCGCGGGGGTGGCGATGGCCATCCGGCCCACCAACCTGTTCTTCTGGATCGCCCTGGTCCTCGTCGGCGCCTGGACGAGCCGGTCTCTCGCGCGTACCGCGGCGCTGGCGCTCCCCGGCGCGCTGGCCGGCGCGGCCACCGCCGCCTACAACTGGGTGGTCTTCCACGACCTGCGCGGCGGATACGCTCCGTACGCGCGGCCCGACACCGGCTTCCGGGGGAATTTCGCGGAGGGGCTGGCGGGGGTGCTGGCCAGTCCGAGCCGCGGCCTGTTCGTCTACAGTCCATTCCTCCTGGCGGGAGTGGCCGGTCTCTACGTCGCCTGGCGGCGTGGGCTTTTCCGCGGAACGCCCGTGTACGCCGTCGCCGCGCTGTTCCTCGCCTCGCAGCTGGTCTGCATCGCCGCCTGGGTCCCCTGGTGGGGCGGGTACTCGTACGGCCCCCGGCTCCTGACCGAAGCGGCCGCGGTCCTGGTGGTGCTCTCGGTGCCCGCGGCGGAGCTGTACCGGCGCCGGAGGTGGGCGGCGGCCGCCTTCGCCGTGCTGCTGGCCTACTCCGTCGGCGTGCAGGCGCTCGGCGCGTTCGCGTACGGGAGGGGAGACGATTGGAACGACACGCCGGTCTCCGTGGAGCTCCGGCCCGGCCGCCTGTGGGACTGGCGTGACTCGCAGATCCGGCGCGAAGCCGCGGACCTGCTCGCGTCGGCGCGCTGACGCCCGCTCCTTCGCGCCGCTCCGGCGCAGTGCCATCCACGCGCGCGGCCCCGGGCGGATTCCGCCCGGGGCCGCTCCCGGTTGTGGGTGGTCGGTTGGACTTCAGGCCCGGCGCACTACGCGGGGAAGTCGATGATCCACTGGCGGAGCACGGTGTTCATCGTGGCCCGCAGGGTGGTGCTGTCGCGCACGTTCTTCTCCGTCTCGATGCTCATCCAGCGGCCGAAGCCGAAGGAGTTGTTGGAGTGCTGGCCCTGCGGGTTGACGGTGGCGCCCAGCTCGTCGTACCCCGCGTCGCGGTTGAACAGCCCGGAGACGAACCCGTTGTTCACCAGCCGCGTGCGCAGCGTGGTGTCGGCGGCCGTGTACGTCTGCGCCGCGTCGTTGAGGAAGCGCCCGCCGTTGCTCAGCACGTGGTCCACGCCGGACGGCAGGGTGTGCTTCGACGCGACGAACCCGTGGATGGACAGGGTCCGCACGTTGGCCGCGGCCACGCGGGTGTACATCTGGTGGAAGACGCTGTTGGTCACCCGCGCCATGTCGGACTGCTGCGCCGGGTCCAGGTGGTTGGCGTCGCGCTCGGCGCCGGCCACGAACAGCCAGCGGCAGCGGCAGCGCTGGTACAGGTCGGCCGCCATGTCCTCGGTGTTCAGGTCGCTGATCGGGTGGTTGGCGTGGATGTCGGCCCGGCGCGCCGTGGGCGACGGGTTGTAGACGTACGTCCCCCACCCGCGCGGCACGTCGGCGCCGCCGGCGGGCGCCCGCTCGCGGAACACCACCAGCGAGTCGCCGGTGACCGCCTCGCGGATGGAGTAGACGTCGTAGCCGTACTGGGCGAGCAGCGCGTCGGCGCCGGCCACGCGGCCCGCCAGCACGGAGTCGACGGCCGCGCGGAAGTGGTTGGTCTGCGTGGTGGTCGGGACGTCGTACGCGCTGGTCGAGTCCGCGATGATGGTGTTGTCGACGGTGTCGATCAGGGCGACCACGTTCACCGACGGCAGCGCCGCGATCGAGATCGTGGTGCGGGGGACCGTGTCCCCGGGCAGGGGCCGGGCCGCGGAATCGGTGATCTGGTCGTTACATGCGCCGGTGGCGAGGAGCGCGGCGAGGACGGCGCCGCCGCGCAGGAAGGCGTGCAGGTTCATCGGAGTTTCCCCTTCGATCTATTCGAAACGTGCGGCGCCCCCATGGCGCCGCGGCCGCCCGGTGCGGTCACGGGCGGTCGTCGCCGCGTCTGGCAAGGCCGGTTCCGCGCGCCGGATGGCGTCCCCGCCCGCCAGGCGTTTGCGGCGATCGTCCCCGCGGCGTCGGCGAATGCGGGCGGACTGGAGATGAAGATCGGCGTCTACCGGGAGTGAGTTCGCAGGCCGCTTCCTGGGGCGTACCGGTCCAGGAGGGGCAGAGATGCCTCACGGCGGGTGGGACACCGAATTCCATCGACGGCGGTTTTGTCCCCAATGCAGCTTGCGTCGTGGCGGGGGCGTACCGACGTGGCCTCGCCCGGCCGGGGAACGCGTATCCACCGCTTGAATTGATTGACAGGATCCGCGTCGTCCGGGTACGCTTGTCACGTGTCATCCTCGCTCTGACCATCCCCTCAGGAGAAGCCGCGATGCGCCTCGATCCCGAAAGCCTGGACGTGCAGTCGTTCCCCACCACCCCGCTCGCGTCGACGCAGGTGCCGGCCGACACGGGGCCGGCCGGTCCGGCTTCGATCTGCGCCGAGTGCGGAGGGTCGCAGGACTGCGGCGGATCGGGCAGCCCCTTCGTCTGTCCGGCGCAGCCCGGGTACTGACGCGGGCGTCCGCTCGCTCCGGCGGCCGGGCTCCGGTCCCGGCCGCGCGGAGAGCGCCGAAGGGCGGGGCGGCAGCTCCGCCCTTCGTCTTTCGGCCGCGCTCTCCCACGGCCGGCACTGGGACACGAGCCTTGTGCCGGAGAGGCGGAAGCCCTATCCCTGAAGGGCGCGTCCCTCCGCCGGCCTCTCTCTCCATCCCACCGCGCGCCGCGAAGATCGTCGACCCGGGAGACTTTCCCTTGCGAAACAAGCTCTTGCTGGCCGTGCTGCCCCTGCTGGGCGCCACCGCCGCGGGCGCGGCGGGGCAGGCGCCGCGCACGCGCGCCGAGATCGTGGCGGGCCCGCGCGACGTCCGCGAGGTGTTCCTGGCGCTCCCGCTCCCCGCCCCCCGCCCGGGCGCGGACCCGCTCGCGGGAGTGAGGGCTCGCCTGGGCACCTTCGAGCAGAGGAACGCGGAGGTGGAGCGCGCGCTCCGCGGCCCGTCGGAGGCCGTGGTGGACACGCGCAACGGCTACCTGCGGCTGTTCTTCCCGAGCGACGTCGACGAGGCGTACGGGGTGGACCTGGTGCTCACCTACTTCGTCCAGGGCAACGGCGACCGGCTGGTGGTGCTGCACGCGGAAGACTTCGACGAGTCGGCCGGCTCCACGCGGGGCGACTGGTTCTGGACCCTCTCCGGCGGGCGCTTCACCCCCCGCCAGGCGCGCGACGTGCTCCCGGCCGTCACCTACGCGGACTTCTGGGGCGACCACCCGCTCCCCAGGGGCATCGGCCCGCGCTTCTTCCTGGACCTGGGCGCGTACTCGATCGAGTGGCCGCGGGAGGGGACGACGGCGACCTTCCACGTCTTCACGTCGGCCCTCCCCGAGGACCGCGAGGAGGAGCTGCGGGAGCTCTTCACGGCGCGGAAGTTCACCGAGATGGAGCTGGTGTGGGACCGGCGGAGCGGGCGCTTCACCAAGGGGGCGAAGGTGCCCTACTCGGGCGAGGAAGAGTGCGAGGTCGACCACGAGCTCGAAATAGTGGCCCCGCCGGATGCGCGCGTGGTCAGATGACGCTGCGCTCCCTCGCCGCGGCGGCGCTCGCGCTCGCGCTGGCCGCGTGTCCGCGTCCCTACCCGTCCACGCAGCCGCGGGTGCCCGCGCGGCTGGGGGAAGAGGTCGCGCTGGCGCCGGGGCAGACGGCGGGCGTGGAGGGCGAGCGGCTCGCCGTCTCCTTCCTGCGCGTGGCCGAGGACTCGCGCTGCCCGCAGGGGGTGCAGTGCGTGCGCGCCGGCGAGGCGAAGGTGGAGCTGGAGCTGCGCGTGGACGACCGCGTGGAGGGCGTGGTCCTCGCCACGCCGGTGGAGCCGCGCTCGGCCGCGCTCGGCCCGTACCGCGTCCACCTGGTGCGGCTGGACCCGCTGCCGACGCGTGAGGGGCCGCCGGAGCGCTACACGGCCACGCTGCGGATTGAGAAGCCGTGACCGGGGCGTCGGAGAACCTGCGTACGTGATCCAGCCGGGGTGGACGGGTCGGCGATCCGCCGGTTCAGGATCCGCGCAGGTCACGCGGGCCGGGGCCTCTCCGCCGCGACGCGCGCGACGCCCCTCCAGGGGTCGCTCGGCGCCCTGACGTAGTGCTTCAGCACGTACGGCCAGGGGATGACGACCAGGAACACCACGCCCATCAGGCACTCTTTCATCGTCTCCGCCGTACCCGCGCCCAGCTGGCCGGACGACCAGAGCGGGAGCCCGATCGCCAGCACCCAGACGGACTTCCACACCAGCTCGAAGAAGAGCAGCGGCAGCATCTTGAGCGGGTAGCGGATCCCCAGGAGCGCCAGCAGGGAGACCGCCGCCAGCACGCTCCACACCACGCCCCGCATGTGCTCCGGGATCTCCCCGCTCAGCAGGAGCGGCCAGATCGTGAGCCCGAGCCCCACGACCATGAGCAGGTACGTGCCTCTCAGCAGGTACAGCCGAAGAGTGGATACTTCCTGCACGGTGCACTCCTTCCCCCCGGGCTCCCGCCCGGGCGATGCGATCAAAAGGTGAATGTGCGCTCCTGATCGGCTGACGGCCGCCGGGCGCCGCGCCGCACGTCACTCCTCCCCGGTCTCCACGGCCCCGGACGGCCCCGGCACGAACTCCAGCAGGTCCCCCGGCTGGCACCGCAGTGCCTCGCAGATGGCCTCCAGCGTGGAGAAGCGGACCGCGCGCGCCTTGCCGGTCTTCAAGATCGAGAGGTTCGCCAGGGTGATCCCGACCCGGTCGGACAGCTCCGTCAGGGTCATCCGGCGCGCGTAGAGGACGTCGTCGAGCTTGACGATGATCGGCATGGTCAAACCGTCCCCTCCAGCTCCTCGCGCATCCGGGCGCCCTCCTCGAAGACGCGCGCGAGCACGAAGAGGAGCAGCACGGCGAGCCAGCGCGTGAGCGACGGCGCCCAGCCGATGTCCAGCGCCTGGCCCCGGGAGGAGGCGGCGGCCGCGACGGCGGCCACGACCAGGTGCAGCACCTCCAGCCCCAGCACCGCCCAGGCGATCGTCCGCAGCCGCATCGCGTTGCCGGGCGCGAACGCGTCGCCGGCGCGGACCGTCTCGACGATCGCCGCCAGGCGGGTGAGGACGACGTGGACGAGCGGGACCGCGGCGATGCCCAGGAGCGCGACGAGACGCATTCCCAGGATCAGCGCCTGGCGGCCCTCGCCCGGGCGGACGCCGAGGGCGGTCATGACCCAGGACTCGGCCAGCAGGCTGGCCACCAGCAGCGCCAGGATCAGGAAGCCTGCCGCCAGGTTCAGGGCGATCAGCACGCGGAGCACCCTCCGCGTCAGTACCAGAGCCCCTGCCTGTGATCTCGACATCGGTCTATCTCGAAGCTGGCCCGTGTAGTTCCGTCACCTTATTGATAATCGATAATAGGCATATCGAATCTCGTCAAGTGAGGTGAGTCGTGTCACGCCGCACCGTTTGGGTCGTGGGCGCTGCACGGCCACACTGCGGATCGAGAAGCCCTGACCGGCTCGCACGGGAAGGAGGCCGGGAAACAAGAAGGCGCCGCGGTGGACCTCGCCGCGGCGCCTCTGCGTGTCTGGAAGACCTGCCGCTCAGCGCGGCATCTGCGACCAGCGCTCCTCGAAGCGGGCGAAGGCGCGCTCCAGGTCGACCTGCAGGCGGGCCTTGGGGCTGCGCGCGGCCAGCTCGCGGCAGCGGGGCGCGTCCAGGCCGCCCGCGCACGAGGCCACGGGGACGAAGCGGCGCGGGTCGATCCACAGGCTCTCGCCGCCCACGAAGGAGTGCTGCAGGGAGTTGCGCGCCATCGCCTTCAGGGTGCGGTAGTCCAGCCCCTGCTCGCGCGCGGCCTTCAGGTACTCCAGGGTCATCTCCGAGCGCGCCACCCCCTCGTCGTCGGTGGCCAGCGCCACGGGGACGCCCGCCGCCAGGTAGGCCGAGAGCGGGTGGTCGGCGCCGCGCACCCCCAGGATCGCGTCGTTGCTGGTGAGCGCGATCTCCACCATCACCCCGCGCTCGGCCATGCGGCGCAGCAGCTCGGTGGCCCCGTCCTCGTGCATCACGTCCACCCCGTGGCCGATGCGGCTGGCGTGGCCCACCTCCACCGACTCGCGGATGTGGAAGCGCAGGCCCTCGGGCGGGACCAGCCCCGGCGCCAGCTCGCCCGCGTGCAGCGAGATGCGCACGTTCGGGTAGAGCCGGTGCAGGTGGTCGATCATGCGCATGTGCAGCGAGAAGTCGCCCATGGCCAGGGGATTGTCCTCGGGCTGCACCAGGTTGAAGCCCACCACGCGCGGGTCGGCGGTGGCCATCTCGAAGCCCATCAGGATCTGCGCGAACACCTGCTCGCGCGGCCGGGCGCGGGCCACCTGGTACAGCCAGCGCACGGTGACGCCGCACCCGGGGCCGGGCCGCGCCGTGCCGCACCCCAGCACGGTGTCGCGCCGCGCCTCCACGCTGTCCAGCCGCGCCCGCGCCCGGGCGACGATGCCGCGCAGCCCGGCCGCGAGCAGCGCCTCGCGCATGCGGTCGAAGTCGTCGTTCCAGCCGACCTGGGCGCCCAGGTTGCGGGCGGCGCTGCCGTCGGGGGTGAGCATCAGCTCCAGGTAGCTCACCCGCCCGCCCGCCGCGCGCGAGGCGGCCTCGGCCAGCATGTCGCCAGTGCGGCGGTCGGTGGCGCCGTACCTCCCGAAGGTGTCGAAGAACTGGTCGTGGCCGCTCTTGTCGCGCGCCGGGTTCCAGTTGCGCATCGACCAGGCGTCGACGAGCCGGCCGTACAGCGCGGAATTGGCGACCGCCTGCGCCGCGCGGACCAGGGTGTCGCCCGCGGGCCGGCACGGGGGGCCCACGTAGGTGAGCGCGCGGACGTCGATGCAGGCGCTGTCCTCGGCCGCCCAGCGCAGGAAGCTCTCGGCGTACACGGCGCCGGAGAGGTGGCTGTGCAGGTCGCCGCCCTTGGGCATCTCGCGCAGGAACGCCGTCAGCAGCGGCGGCCGCTCGCGGATGGACTCGAAGTAGCGGGCCGTGCGCTCCTCGGCCGTCTGGGCGGACGCCGCGCCCGTGGCCAGCGCGGAGGCGAGGAGCAGGAGCCCGGCCGCGGCCGCGCGGCGGAGCGGGCCGGCGGGGGGGATGGTCGGCGGGTGCACGATGAAGTCCTCGGATGAAAGGCGGAGGGGGCGAAGACCGGGGGACGGGTTTCGGTTGGGAGGGAAGAATACGCGCCGGGGCGGGGAAGGGCAAAGGAAGAAAACACCTCGGCACTTCGCGACGGGAACGTCGTTCGCGAGGACCCGCGCGTCTCGACCAGCTTCTGCGCCGCGCCGGGGCCCTCACCCGCCGCCTTAGAGCGGCAACCCTCTCCCAGGTCTGGGAGAGGGTGGACTTCACGCGCTCGGTACGTGCCGGCTGTTCCCTGTCCCCTGTCCCCTCTCCCCTGCGGGTCAGTCCACCCGCCGCAGGACCAGGTCGTAGACCTCGCGGCCCAGGCGGTCGGAGAGGCCGGCCAGGAGCTCGCGCGCCAGCTCGCGGTCGATGTCGCCGCGGCGGTCGTCGAGGAACAGCTCGCGCTCGTCGCGCGAGAGGGCCAGGGTGCGCCAGTCGCCCGCGAACGTGGCCCGGCGGAAGCGCGCGCCCCCCTCGGCGGCCACGGTGCCGCGCTCCAGCGTGCGGCCGCCCTGCACGTCGACGAGCGAGTAGGAGACGCGCGCCCAGGTGGTCTGCCGCCCCTCGCGCACGGTGTAGGCGGTGTCGGCGCCGGCCTGGGTGCGCGCGGGGCGGCGCGTGCTGCGCACGTCCGTCTCCAGGCGCGCCACGCTGTCGATCTCGGCCATCACCACCACGGCGGCGCCCAGCGCGCGGCCCAGGCGCTCGGCCTCCCAGCTGGAGGGCACCCGCCGGGGGTCGCCGCGGCGGCGCCACTCGCGCCGCACCTCGCGCGGGTCGACCACCTCCACGAAGCGCGGCGGCCGCATCCACTCCCCGGTCTCCAGCTCGTCCTGCAGGTCCGTCAGGAACCCGCCCGGGAGCCTCCCCTCCTCGGCCGCGGCGGCGAAGACGGGGAGGACGGCCACGCGCAGGGTGCCGCGGCGCAGCGCCTCTTCCTGGACGCGCCGGGCGGCGTCGAGCTGCGCGGGGTCGGCCCCGGCCACCGCCTGGCGGAGCCGCTCCAGGCGGTCGTAGGCGGCGCGGTAGCGGCCCTGCGCCAGGTCGGCCTCGGAGGCGGCGACGGCGGCGTCCACGCGGGCGCGGGCCAGCGACTGGCGCTGCGTCGGCGTGGGCTCCCAGCGCTCCATGGCGCGCGCCAGGGCGCGGTCCGCCTCGTCGGGCTGGGTGCGGGCGGCCGCGGCGGCGCCCTGGACGGCGTGGGCGATGGCGCGGTCGAAGGTGGCCCGGCGGCGCGACGGGTAGTCGGCCGGGGCGTTGAGGGTCACGCCCACGGCCGCGGCGTCGCGGCGGAGGTTGTCGGCGCGCAGGAACGACTCGGCGGCCTCGCCGGGATCGCCCGAGGCCTCGTGCGACTGGGCGTACGCCACGTACTCCTGCACGGCGCGGTCGCCGGTCTCCTGCAGGCGGGCGCGCGCGTCGGCGAGGCGCGGGTCCTTCTCGAGCGCGTCGATGTAGCGCCGGGCGGCGTCGGCGGGGCGGCCGCGCTGCTCCAGCTCCACCCCCTGCTCGTAGCGCTTCCCGGCCGACGCGCAGGCGCCGACCCCGATCATCAGGGCGAGCGCGGCGAGCCCCGCGAGGCGGCGGAGCGGCGTGAAACGACGTGAGGTCGATCGGTCGAAGTGCATGACTGGATTTGGGTTGGGATGTGTTTTCGGGGTCGGTTCTCAGGGGGTTGGGCTCAGGTCGGGCGACTGAAGTCGCGGCAACAACCGCAGGAAGCCTCGCAAACCCCGCGAGGCTGTGGGGGCGAGATCTCTCCGCTTCGCCGCCCCTCCTTATGTCAGCGAGCCTCGGCGAGCAGTCCGCGCAGGCGGACTTTGCGCCGTTGTAGCCCCCGATTTCAATCGGGGCACCCACGCGGACGCCGGGTAGTGCCCGATCCCGCCCGCGGCGAGCATCGGGAAGGGAAGCGGACGGATCGGCGGAGGATGGGGCGGAACGTACGGCGGGCGCCCGCGCCGGGCAAGCTCCGTCGAGATCTCACAGAGGACACGGAGGACGCAGAGAGCTTCTGCCGTTCCTCCGTGTCCTCTGTGTCCTCCGTGTGAGCCTGGCAGTTCAACCGTGCGGCAGGGGAGGGGGGCCCAGGTGCGCCGCGGGGGTGCCCAGGTCGTCGAAGTCGGGCATCCAGGCCACCAGCGCGTAGTTGGGGCGCGTCATGTGGTAGCCGGCCACCAGCTGCGAGTGGTAGTAGTCCAGGTAGAAGTCGAACGGGTCGCTCTCGTCGCCGTCGATCGCCTCCAGGTCCGCCTGCGGCATGAACAGCTTGCCCATGCGCAGCGTCCCGCCGCGGAAGTAGACGTAGTTGCTGGCGGGGACCGCCGGCGCGAGCGGCCCGGCCCCCGGCGCCCCCGCGCTGCCGAAGACCATCACCACCTCCTGCCCCTCGATCCGGGCCGCCGTGAGCAGCCCGGCGATCTTCGGGGGCGGGATGATGACGATGGGGTCCAGGAGCAGGTCGTTGCCGTCCGCCTCCACGCCCCGGGCGCCGCTCAGGTCCACCAGGCTCTCCAGGTCGGACCGCACCGCGCGCAGCAGCCCGAAGCCGTCCACGTCGCAGATCTTCAGCCGCGTGGGGTGGATGCGCACCCTGCCGCCGTCGGCCACGCTCAGCGTGGCCGTCATCTCGAACGGCAGGTCCACCACCTTGTGCAGCACGCCGCGCTGCACGAGCTGGCCGTTCGACACGCTCACCACCAGGTCGCGCAGCGGCGAGCCCGGGTAGCCGAAGACGTAGCGGTTGAGCAGGATCGACAGGTCGCGGCCGGAGATCGCCATCTCGCCGTAGGCCACGTCCAGCCGGATGGCGTTCTTGTCGTCCAGCAGCACCACGTGCTGCCCGCTCAGGTCGTGCATGCGGCCGCGGAGCTGGCGGATGCGCAGGCGCACGTCGTCGTCCACGTGCAGGGCCACGTTGCGCATCGAGGCTTCCGTGATCGTGTCGGAGGCGGCGGGCCGGGCCGCGTCGGGGGTGGGGATGACGAGCGCGGAGGGAAGGGGCGCGCGGTGGGGCGGCCCCAGGTCGAGCCGCGACCGCGAGCAGCAGCCCACGAGCAGCCCGGACATGACGAGGGCCGCGCCCAGGGCGGCCCACTTCCACCACGACGGTCGGGGACGGATGCGCTCCATCGGCTGTCTCCGCATGCCGGTGCGGGGAGGCATACCACGGGGATCTGTCCTGCGAACGCGCAGCGGGGCACAATCCGGACCGCGCGCTCAGCCCGCTCCGTCCGCGGGCGCCAGCCTCTCCCACTCCTCGCGCGTGATGCGGTAGACGCGCACGCGGTACTGCTTGAAGTCGGCCATCTTCCAGAGCGTCATCCCGTTGCGCTCGGCCACGCGGATCGAGCGCTCGTTCTCGGGGAGGATGAGCGAGATCACGTGCGGCACGCCGAGGTTGCGGAACGCCCAGTCGCGGCAGGCGCGGGCGGCCTCCAGCGCGTAGCCGCGGCCCCAGAACGGCCGGCCGAGCGCGTAGCCCACCTCCACCTCGCGCTCGCCGTCGATCTCCTGCGCCAGCAGCCCCACGCGCCCCAGCAGCGCGCCGTCGGCCTTGCGGACGGTGGCCCACAGCCCGAAGCCGTGCTCGCGGTAGTACGCCGGCCAGCGCTCGCGCGCCGCCGCCATGAACTCCTCGAACGGCGCCGGCGGGCCGCCGATGAAGCGGTGCACCTCCGGCTCCTGGTAGAGCTCGAAGAGCCCGGCGTGGTCCTCGTCGGTCAGCTCGCGCAGGACCAGCCGCCCGGTCTCGATGATGGTCGTCATCGCCTCGGATCCGGTGAAGAACCTCGATCCACTCCCCGACGATCCTGAGAGTTTTGCCAGACCTTCAACCGCGATGTCATCCTGAGGGCGCATGCGCAGAAGCCGTTGTCACACCAACACTCGTGCGCCCGAAGGATCCATGGGCAGACTTGCACGGAGGCCGGCATCAGCGCGAGGCGACCCATAGATCCTTCGGAAGCGTCCCGACCATCCGCGCCGAGAGAAAGGATGGCGCGACGCTTCCCCAGGATGACGATCCTATCCTTATCCCTGGGATAGGGAAGTTCAGCAACCCCGTGTGGGTGAGACGGGGCGGGGCTCGCGTGAGCGGTGCTCAACGGTTACGGTTGATCGTGCGGCCGCGTCCGGCGGCGCGCAAGCCTCCTTCGACCCTGGAGACCGGCCCGCATGGTCCTCCCCCGGCGCCCGCGCGAGGAGCTGGCGAACATGCTCACCCACGCCGTCGGCCTTGTGGCGAGCGCCGCGGCGGCCGCCGTGCTCGTCGTCCTCGCCGCCCTGGGCGGCGACCCGTGGCGGATCGTCGGCACGGCGGTGTTCGGCGCCACGGTGGTGCTGCTGTACACCGCCTCCACGCTCTACCACGCGGCGCGCACCGAGAAGCTCAGGGCACGCTTGCAGGTGTTCGACCACTGCGCCATCTACCTGCTGATCGCGGGCACCTACACCCCGTTCACGCTGGTGGGGCTGCGCGGCGGGTGGGGGTGGAGCCTGTTCGGGGTGATCTGGGGGCTGGCGATGGCGGGCGTGGTGTTCAAGCTCTTCTTCACCGGCCGCTTCCCGCGCGTCTCCATGGCCATCTACCTGGGGATGGGCTGGCTGGTGCTGGTGGCCGCCGGCCCGATGCTGAGCCGGCTCCCCGCCGCGACGCTGGCGTGGCTGGTGGCGGGCGGCGTGGCCTACACCGCGGGGACCGTCTTCTACCTGAGCCGCCGCATCCCGTACGCCCACGCCATCTGGCACCTGTTCGTCCTCGCCGGCAGCGTTTTCCACGCGCTCGCCGTGGCGACGCAGGTGGTCTGAACGGCAGGGGACAGGGGACAGGGTACAGGGAACAGCCGGCAAAACCTTGATCACGCTGATCCCCCGCGACCGCTGCCTGCGGGAGAACCCGGTGCTCGCGCACGAGCTGCGGGCGCTGCAGGCCGCCTTCGACCCGGAGCGCCAGGCCGCACGCTACGGCGGCGAGGCCGACCCCGAGGACGTGGCCTGGTTCGCCGCCGTCCGCGACGACATCCCCGAGACGGATGCGCCGCCGTTCTCGGGTCAGCTCGCGCTGGAGCTCCCGGCGGACGACCTGGACGGGCTCGCCGCCGGGCTGCCGGACGCCGCCGGCCGGCTCCTGGGCGCGCTGGGCGGCGACGCGCTCACGCTGCTGCACTTCAGCCGGAGCGCGCGCTGGCCGTCGCCGCGGCGCTCGCCGCCGCAGCTGGCCGAGGCCGGGAAGCGCCTCCGCGCCTTCGGGGCGGGGAAGGGGTTCAACGGCGGGATCCGCGCGGACCGGGACTCGCTGGCCGAGGTGCTGGTGCCGGTCTTCTGGTACACGCGGCTGGACGCGGGCTACGGCGAGGTCCATTTCGGCTTCGGCGAGGCGCCGGTGGTGGGGACGCTGTGCAAGTACGGCAACCTGCACTGCTCGGTCTACGGCGAGGAGTGGCCGGAGCGCGCGCGCCGGGCGGCCGTCGCCGCGGGGTTCCACGAGCTCGCCGGCACGCACGAATGCAGGGAGCGCTTCGGCGTGGGCGGGAGGATCGAAGGGCGCATGCTGCGGCTGTAGACCGGGACCGCGCGGGCCCTCATCGTCGACCGATCGTTATCAGAAATCGCGGGATCTTCGCCTGAGGAGGTACCTGCCCGTGCGGCGGAAGCGGAAAGATTGCCTTGCCGCGGAATCTCGTTAGCGTAGGGGGTGATGACGGGTCGACAATGGGAGGACTTCATGAGCGTAACCGCCGAGCTGGCCAGCCATCCCTTCGTCGCGGTCGTGGAGCCGACGACCTTCACCGAGACCCCGCACCTCAAGCGCCTCCTGCTGCTGTTCGACCGCCTCGCCGTGAACCTGGGGGAGCAGCGGCTCGGGGTCGTGGAGCGGCGGGCGCTGGAGCTCGCGCGCCGCGACATCGACTGGTTGACCTCGGAGGGATTGCTCACCACCGTGCTCGCGATGGAAGCGGAGCGAGGCGGTGACGCAGAGGACTTCCGCGACAGGCTGAAGGACGCGCGAAGCTCGGCTCGCGCGCCGCTTCCCGGGATGCCGCGGGGGGCGGTCCAGGGCTTCCGCTCGGCACTGACCCTGTCCGGCGTCGACGTTGCTCAAGCGGGGCCGGGCCACCTGCTCCGCCGCACCGCCGCGCACCTGCGCCAGGCCGACGGGCTCGACGCCGTCGCGGTCGCGGAGTCGGCGGAGAGGCTCGGGATCGACCAGAAGGCCGATCGCGACCACGTGATCCGGCTCACGCTGAACACCCTCCCGTTCCCGTCCGACTCGACGCCCTGGGAAGACGTGATGCAGTTCAAGCGGGATCCGGACTCCCGGCGGAAGTTCTTCCGCCTGAAGAACTGGATCAACCGCATGGGCAAGGCCGAGCTGAGCGGATACGAAGTCGTCGACCAGCTCAACGAGCTGCTGTTCGAGTACCAGGCCCACATGGAGTCTCACCGCATCCAGACCACGCGAGGCAGGATCGAGGTCATCGTCACCACCCTCGGGGAGGTCGCGGAGGACCTGGTGAAGCTCAAGTTCGGCAAGCTCGCCAAGCTGCCGTTCGACCTCGCGCGGGGGCGAATCACGCTCCTGCAGGCCGAGCAGGGCGCTCCGGGCAAGGAAGTGGCCTACGTAATCGCCGCGCGGCAGAAATTTTCTGGTTGACCGCGCGGAACCAGGAGCGGACGAGCTTCAGGGCAGGGGGCCGCGGGCGGAAGCATCCGCCGCGGCCCCTCGTACGTTTCCGATCCGCTGCGCGGTGAGGGAGAACGACAACCCCAGGCCACCCGTCGCGCGATCGGCCGGCCGCCAGGAACGCGAAGTAGATCCCTCAGGCGCCGCCGGACTCCGGTGCGGGAGCGGAACCGGTGCAGCGGCGCCTTCGGGATGACATCGTCTGGTCGACGCTGAGAACCGCCGTCCACCCGTCGCGCGAAGCGCCGAAGCCCCTCCCCTGAAGTTCGGGGGAGGGACAGAGGCGCCAGGCGCCAGGGCGGGGGCTTCGGCGGCCGCGCCGGAGCTGGCCGAACGAGCGACGACCCCGCCTACCGTCCCCGCTGCCGCACGTCCGCCACGTTGTCGTCGGGGTGGCGGTCGATGAGCTTGTGGTAGGGGTCGAGCCCCGCGCGCGCCGGCTGCCGGTCGACCACCACGCGGATCTGCCGCGCGCCGGCGGGGACCCAGTGCTTGCGCAGGTACAGGACCGGGCCCTCGTCCTTCTCCTTCCCCCGCGGCGCGGGCCCGAAGACGCCCACGTCCACCAGGTCGCGCATCGGCGCCGGGCGCTCGTTGCCGAGCGAGTCGGCGTAGAGCTTCTGCGCCTCCACGCTGAGCGTCACCTCGTACTTCCCGTCCGGCAGGCGCCGCCAGGTGGCCGCGCGCGCCCGGTTGTCGTAGAGGGTGATTCGCTCGAACAGGTCCCCCAGGAAGTAGCGCAGCGAGTCGGGCGTGGCCGCCCGCAGGTGCCGGTAGAAGTCCAGCGACGTGGGGTAGGGGGGGCCACGGAAGCGCCACTCCTCCAGGAAGGCGCGGATCGCCCCGTTCAGCCGCTCCTCGCCCAGGTAGTCGCGCAGGGCGTACATCGCCACCGAGCCCTTGTTGTAGTGCACGTACCCGAGCCCCTCGTCCAGCAAGAGCGGCGGCTCCTTCTTGCGCTCGATGCTCCGCCCCTGGAAGTAGCGGTCCATCTCGTACTCCAGGAAGCGCCGCATCTGCGCCGCGCCGTACTCCTTCTCCATCACCAGGAACGCCGAGTACTGGGCCAGCGTCTCCGACATCACCGTGGCCCCCTGCGCCTCGGCCCCGATCACCTGGTGCGCCCACCACTGGTGCGCCACCTCGTGGGCCGTGACGTAGAAGGGGAAGTCGATGTCGCTCTCGTCGTCGATCCGCGCGATGAAGCCGATCGACTCCGAGTAGGGGATGGTGTTGGGGAACGCCTGCGCGAAGCGGGCGTAGCGCGGGAACTCCAGGATGCGCACCTGCCGGTGCTGGTACGGCCCGAAGCTGCGGGTGAAGAGGTCCAGCGACTTCTTCACCGCGTCGATCATCCGGTCCACGTTGTACGGGTGGGCGTGGTGGTAGTAGACCTCGATCGCCACGTCCTTCCCGCCGGGACTCCGCCAGCGGTCGCGCTTCACCGTGTAGCGGGCGGAGAGGAACGAGTAGAAGTTCAGGATCGGCGCGTCCATCCTGTAGTGGAAGTACCGCCGGTCCCCCACCCGCCACTCGCGCTGCAGGTACCCCGGCGCCAGCGCGACCTGGTCCGCCGAGGTGCTCAGCGTGGCCTCGAAGTCGATCCAGTCGGCGTCGCGCGAGATGTAGTTGTTGCGCCGCGCGGACGGATCGGTGACCCGCGGCACCCGCTCCTTCGGCTTCAGCCCGTACTTGCGCCGCGTGTCGTCGTCGGAGAGCTCCGCGCCGGCCGCGTAGCCGATGCTTGGAAGCCGCGTGCTGTGGAAGAAGGTGCCGTTCTCCACCACGTAGGTGTTGCTGACCGAGTTCTCGAAGCCGCGCGTCACGTACGCCAGGTCGAAGCGCAGCTTCAGCGAGTCGCCCGGCGCGAGCGGCGCCGCCAGGCGGTAGATCGAGTACTGGCGCTCGCGGTCGTCCAGCACCCGCCGCGCCGGCCGGTCGAAGCCCAGCGAGCGCACCTCCGCCTCGCCGGGGACCATCACGTGCACCGAGTCGATCGGCGCGGCCGTCCGGTTCACCAGGCGCAGCTCGCCGCGCACGCGGAGGTCCTGCCCGGCGGGGAAGATGTCGGCCTGCACGTTCGCCCCGACCACGCGCGGCTGGGGCACGCGCTCGAAGCGCTTGTAGAGCTTCTCGTAGCGGGCCAGCGCGCGCTCCTCGGCCCGCGGCCCCTCGTACTCGTTCAGGACGTTGGTGTTGTAGAAGATGAACCCGCCCAGCCCCGCGATCAGCGCCCCCGCGACGAGCGCGGCCGCCAGCGCCGGGCGGCGGAAGCGCAGCCGCGCCAGGCGCGTGCGCCAGCGGGCGCCCGTCTCCTCGCCGCGCACCCAGAACAGGTTGCTGAGCACCGCCAGCAGCAGCGCCCACGCCGCCCAGTACGCCGAGAACCAGGCGAAGGGCCGCAGGTACGGCCCGAAGCGGTTCATGTCCGAGTACTGGCCGATCGACCCCGAGGCGTACCGGTAGAGGTTGTGCCCCAGCCCGAGCGCCGGGAGGAAGGGCAGCAGCACCACGAACAGGATCACCACCAGGTGGCCCAGGTACTTGTTGTTCACCAGCACGTGCACCAGCATCACCAGCACGCACAGCAGCACGTAGTCCACCAGCTGCACCCCGTACAGCCACTTCAGGTACAGCCCCGGCTCGAAGCGGGTGTACCCGCGCGCCGCCTGCACCATGATCCCCGTCACCAGCACCACCGCCTGCAGCACGGCGATCACCGCCACCAGCGCCGCCAGCTTGGCCAGGAGCGGCACCCAGGTGGGCGTGGGCGTGGCGTCGTGCACCTGGCTCATGCGCGCGTCGCGCTCGCTCCACACCAGCTCGCCCGCGTAGAAGCTGAGGATGATCAGCACGAAGATCCCGAAGGTGTTCCCCAGCACCTCCAGCACCGAGTAGGTCACCGGCCAGGTGGTGGTCCCGTACAGCTTCCCCACCTCGCTGGAGGCGAAGGCCAGGAAGAACGCCGCCGCCGCCACGATCGCCAGGAAGTAGCGGTTCCCCACCACCGCGCGGAAGCTGCGCCGGAAGACCGAGGCGAGCTGCCGGAGCCGGGCCCCCGCGCCGAAGTCGCGCCGGGCGGCCGGGAGCGCCAGCCGCCGGGGCGGCGCGTACGCCTCTTCCACGGCCTTCCTCCGCGAGGCGCGCTCCGGCGCCACGTGGGTGAAGCGGAAGCGCCAGTAGACCAGGGCGAAGACGGCGAGCCCCAGCCCCACCCAGATCAGGCGGTTGGCGACGAAGAGCCCGTCCGGCGGCAGGAGCCGGGCGTTCTTCTCGGCCGGGCTCCAGTAGCGCGTCACGAAGTCGATGGTGCGCGTGAAGAACGGGTCGATGAGCCCCGCCGCGCGGCGGTCGTCGAGGTCCTGCGTGAACGCCCCCGCCAGGATGTAGCCGAACACCAGCACCACCCCGCCGATGTAGTTCGGCAGCATCTGCCGCGTCCGCGCGGCCAGCGCGAAGAAGAGAGCGCCGGTGAAGAGGACGGTGGGGAGCACCACCACCAGGTACGGCTGCAGGTACGCCGCCAGCCGGAACGCCTGGAAGCGCTCCGCGTCGAGCCCCGGGAGCGCGCTGCCCAGCATGAGCCCCAGCGGGATGCTGGCCAGCACCAGCGCCGCCACCAGGAGCGCCCCCGCGAAGCGCCCGCCCAGGTAGGCGAAGCGCGAGATGGGGCTGGTGAAGAAGAGGGGGTGGATGACCGCCTCGTAGTCGCGGTAGACCGAGTTGCCCAGGATCGCCGCGGTCACGATGGTGCCGAAGAGGTTCACGAAGGCGGTGATCTGCGCCAGCGCGTACGGCGAGTTGACCTTGATGTTGCCCCCCGCGCCGCCGAACGAGAGCGCCGCGTCCTCCCACATCCCCCCGCCGATCGCCATCAGCAGCGTGGCCAGGGCGAAGAAGATGGCGAAGTACACCCAGGTGGAGACGCGGCGCAGGTAGTACCGCACCTCGAAGCGCAGCACCTCGCCGAACTTGCCGCTCACGACGCCGCCTCCGCGCCCGCCAGCGACGCCTCCCCGGTGTGCAGCCCCGCCATGGCCGTGAAGTAGACGTCCTCCAGCGACGCCTCCACCGGGTCGAAGCCCGGGTCCGGCCGCTCGGGCGAGAAGACGTGGATCACCGTGCGCCCGGCCAGCAGCCGCGTGGAGATCACCCGGTAGCGGGCCTCGTGGTCGGCCAGCTCGTCCCTGGCGACGATCTTCTTCCACACCTTCCCCTGGATGGATTCGATCGCGCCCAGGGGCTCGGCCTCCAGCAGGATCTGGCCCTGGTTGATGATGGCCATGCGCTGGCAGAGCTCGCTCACGTCCTCGACGATGTGGGTGGAGAGGATGACGACGGCGTTCTCGCCCAGCTCCGACAGCAGGTTGAGGAAGCGCACCCGCTCCGCCGGGTCCAGCCCCGCCGTGGGCTCGTCGACGATGATGAGCCTGGGGTCGCCGAGCAGCGCCACGGCGATGCCGAAGCGCTGCCGCATCCCGCCCGAGAAGCCGCCCAGCTTCTTCCTGCGCGCGTGGTGGAGGTTGGTCTGCTCCAGCAGCGCGCGCACGGTCTCCTTCCGCTCCCGGCGGCCGGTGATCCCCTTGAGCACGGCGAAGTGGTCGAGCAGGTCCTCGGCGGTGACCTTGGGGTAGACGCCGAACTCCTGCGGCAGGTAGCCGAGCGTGCGGCGCACCGCGTCCTTGTCGCGCAGCACGTCGATGTCGCCCAGGGTGATGCTCCCGGAGTCGGCCTCCTGCAGCGTGGCGATGGTGCGCATCAGGGTCGACTTGCCGGCGCCGTTGGGGCCCAGCAGCCCGAACATCCCCGGCGGGATGGTGAGCGAGACGTCCTTGAGCGCCACGGTGCCGTTCGCGTACGTCTTCGACAGGTGCGAGATGCGCAGTTCCATGCGGTTGCCGCGAGTTCGGGGAGGAGCAGGGGCCGGGTCGGGAGACGCGCAGTGTACGCTCCCGCCCCCGGCGATGTTTCGCGCGCGGGGTGGGGGACGGACGCGCCTCGAACCCAAACCGTAGGGGCGAGGCATGCCTCGACCGCCCCAAGGTCGCCCGCGCGAGGAGGTTGGGAAAGGGGCGCGACGCCGGCTCCTCGTGATGGCCCGTGGCCATCCGGGCGAGGCATGCCTCGCCCCTACGAGAGAACGTCGTCATGATTAGCGGCCGCGATTCCGAGACGGTGCCGCACGGGCGCCCCAGTGGGGAGCGGGGGCACCATCCCGGATGGCGCCGGAAGTGGAGCGACGCGTCCGTAAGTATCTGTCGATCTACTGCGTTACGAGAATTGGCCGGTCCCGCTCCGGCGGGGCTCGGAAGATGCAGCCGGCGCCCACCCGCGGAACTCTCTTCCTCCCGTTCCCCATCCCCCGGAGGAACACGATGCCCATCAAGAACTACGGCGTGCTCGTCGGCCGCGTCACCGACTTCAGGGTGGAGGCGGGGAGGGACTCGCCGCACTTCCAGCTGCGCGTCAACGCCGGCGGCACCAGCTTCCGCATCGCCGTGAACGTGCGCTCCACCGACCCCGGTGCCCCGGAGCTGCTCTTCCGGCTCGACGAGGACTTCCGCCACGCGGTGACGGCGCAGGTGTCGCGGCTGGGCACCGGCTTCCACCCCCTGCCGCGCCCCGCCAACGGGCTGTCGCTGGACTACGTGCGCGGCGGCTTCGTCCACGAGCGGGACCTGAAGGCGCTGCCGCACGACCTGCCGGGCCCGGACAACGACCTGAACGAGAAGATCGGGCGCCTCGCCGCGCGGGCGAAGGGCGCCAACGACGTGATGGTGTACGCCTTCGGGGCGCGCTGGGGGCCCGAGGTGGGCGAGAAGGACCAGGTGTTCCGCTTCTCGCCGGGCAACGGCGTGCACGACATCCACATGAACCAGGGGAACCCGCCCGGGCGCCACTTCGGCGACAACGGCGCCGACCAGGACGGCGCGCTGCTCTTCCACTTCGAGGGCGAGAACCGCTGGGTGGCCGTCTTCCTCGCCTTCCAGTCGCAGTCGTGGGAAACGGACGCGGCGGGCAATCCGAGGGGGACGGGCACCGGCACGGGCGGCGGCACGGGGGGAGGGATGGGTGGAGGCGCCCGCGACGGCCGCGTGCGCATCGTGGCGGCGCTGGTGAACCCGCCGGGCGAAGACCCGCGGCGCGAGACGGTGACGCTCATCAACACCACGCCGGCGCGCGTGGACCTGGCGGGGTGGAAGCTGGTGGACGCCCGGGAGAACGCGGAGCGGCTGGCGGGCGCCATCGAGCCGCACGGGGTGCGGACGGTGCGGCTGGCGGGGACGGTGCAGCTCGGCAACCGCGGCGGCGCCCTCAAGCTGGTCGACTCTGCCGGCGCCGCCGTGGACGAGGTCGCCTACTCGCGCGAGCAGGCGCAGGAGGAGAACCGCCTGGTGGTCTTCCGCGGGTAGCCGTCCTCCCATCGCAGACGACACGAGCCGCGGAGGGTCGCCCTCCGCGGCTCGTCGTGCCTCAGCAAATCAGCGCCTTGTCAGGAACGCTGGCCTCGCGCCTGTAGAAACCGCTGGATGAGGGGCAGCGAATACGACTTGTGCCAGCGATCCGGGTACTTTCCCGGCGAGAACGAACCCGACTCCTGAACCTCGTCGCAGAACGACGCCAGCTCGCTATGGGGCACATTGCGAGGGGTGCCGCTGCTCGGGATGTACTCAATGCCGGGCCCGGTGACGTGGTAGCGGAACGGTATCCGCCGGACGAGGGTGGCCCAGTCGTCGTGCTCGTGTTGGCTGGCCCAGGCGAGCAGTTCGTCCACGGTGAACTTCATCGGTCAACGCCGCCGCCGTCTGGTGATTGAGTGCCTCGCCGACCGCCCGGTCCTGCGTCCACCCGTCACGAGCGAAGCGAGGAAGGTCCCTCCCCCAGGCTGTTTTGGGGGAGGGACAGGCGCCTCAGGCGCCAGGGAGAGGGCCCCGCCGCCGGCCGCCGGTCACGCCCCGTCGTTCGGGTTCTCCACCATCTGCGGGAGGGTGACGACGTCCTTGATGTGCAGCTTGCGCTCGCCGCGGGGGGCCTGGAGCGTCACCTTGTCGCCCTTCTGCTTCCCCATCAGCGTCTGCCCCAGCGGCGAGGCCACGGAGATCTGCCCGCTGTCGATGTCGATGTAGTCGCCGAAGACCAGCGTGTAGGTCTCCTCCTCGCGCGTGCGCATGTCCACCACCGTCACGCGCGAGCCGAACCCCACGCGGTCCGCCGGGATCTCGGAGAGGTCGATCTTCGCCAGCTCGCTCATGCGGCGGGTGAGGTGGTTCAGCCGCGCCTGCACGAACTGCTGGCGCTCGAGCGCCGCCTTGTACTCGGCGTTCTCGCTCAGGTCGCCGTGCTCCACGGCGGTGCGGATCGCCCTGGGCAGCGTCACCTGCAGCTCGTGCGAGAGGCGCTCGATCTCGTTGCCCAGCCGGTTCTTCAATTCTTCGAGCATGTTTCGTCCGTCGCAGACCGGCGCGGAGGGCTTCCGGCCGGGAAAGGTGCCGAGGGGAACGGGCGCGCGCACGGCAACGAAGCGGCGGCGCAGAGGCTCCTGCGCCGCCGGTCTGCCGTCCTGGCCCGAAACGAAATCGGAATCCGCTCGCCGGGCCGGATTCCGAGTGCGTCCTGCCGCTCGCGTCCAGTATTGCCGGAGCCGCCGCTTTTGTCAACCGAGACGCGAGCGACGCCTGGTCCGGTGCTACTCGGCCGGCGCTGGCGCGGCCGCGGGCGGCCCCGCCCTGGCGCCTGGCGCGCCCGTCCCTCCCCCGAACTCCAGGGGAGGGACTTCGGCGCTTCGCGCGACGGCGGCACGCGACTCCCCACCGTCTGCCAGAGGATGTCATCCCGAAGGCGCCGCTGCACCCGATCCCGTGTCCGCGCCGGAGCCCGGCGGCGCCCGAGGGATCTACTCCGCCTTCCTGGTGGCTGGCCCAGTGCACGAGAGGCAGCCCTGAGCCGCCGTTCTCCCTCTCCCGCGCAGCGAGGGCCGGGGAGGCGGCGCCCCGCCCGCGGCCACGCCGATGCCGGTCGAAGTGCGGGGGACGTCCGTCGAGCCTCACGCCCGCGGCGGCGCCTCCACCGTCGCGCCGGGCGCCGGGCGCGTCTTCGGGCGGAAGGCGAGGACCACGATCACACCCCCGACCACCTCCGCGGCAATCGTCCACAGGCGCGAGGCGATGGCCAGCACGGCGCCCACGGACTCGGGGACCAGCGGCAGCAGGAGCTGCGTCATCACGAGCTCGCGCACGCCCGCGCCCGCTGGGGCGACGATCGAGACGTAGCCGGCCACGAACGAGAGCGCGTTCACGCCGGAGAGCATCGGGATCTCGCGCGCGGGGATGTCCGCCAGCGCGGCGAGCAGGAGGTAGTAGGCGCCGCCGTAGAAGATCCAGCTCCCGACCGAGAGCGCCAGCAGCAGCGCGCCGTCCGCCCAGGTGCCGTTCCAGCGGATCACGTCCTTCTTGAGCAGCCGCGGGACCACCCCGAGCGCCGCGTTCAGGAAGCGCGGGTGGACGAAGGCGAGCGCCAGGAGTGTCGCCGCGACGCCGACGGGCGCCACCGGCAGGGCGGGGAAGAGCGGGCCCGCGAGCGTCCACACCGAGAGCAGCGTCGCCGAGAGGAGCGCCAGGCCGGTGTGCACCACCAGCGAGGTGAGCATCACCGCGCCCGAGAGCCCGGCGGCGCTGCTGAGCTGCGCCACCGCCAGGAACTGGAAGACCTTGCCGGGGATGTAGCGCGCCAGGGAGGAGAGGAACCAGATCCGCAGCAGCGTCCCCAGCCCCACCGGCGGGTGCTCGAAGTGGCGCAGCACCCGCCCCCACACCCACACACCCCACGCCAGCACCGCCACGTGCGCCGCCACGCTCGCCGCCAGCCGGAGCGGGTCGACGTCCCACGGGTACGCCCGCACCTGCCGCCAGTTGTCGGCCACGGTCCAGGCCAGGTAGAGCGCCGTCGCCGCCACCAGCAGCAAGGCGGCGGCGCGCCTCCACCCGCGCGGCAGCTTCATCCCGCCGCCGGCGCCGCGGCCGGGGCGGCGCGCCGTCTACGGTGCTGGACGAGCAGGTACGCGCCGTACGCCGCCAGCACCGCCAGGCACGCCAGGTAGAGGTAGAAGCCCGTGTACAGGTCCGCCGGCTCGAAGACGAAGCGCACGCGGTGGCGCCCGGCAGGGACCACCACGCCGCGGAAGGTGTGGTTGGTGCGGTAGATCTCCGTAGCCCGGCCGTCCACCGTCGCCCGCCAGTCCCGGTAGTAGTTGTCCGAGAGCACCAGCAGGGCGGGCCGGTTGGCCTCCACCGCCACGTCCACGCGGTCGGGCTCGTAGCGGGTGATCCGCGCGCTCCCATCGAGCTCGGTGTTCGGCAGCCCCAGGTCGCGCGGCGCCTCCACCACCGCGATGCGCGACGGGTCCCACTGCTGCGACTGGAGGAAGGGGAGCGTGGCGTCGGGGTTGGTGACGCGCATCGCCTGGCCCACGATGTAGGCGCGCGGGAGCAGCAGCGTGTTCTCGTAGACGCCCACCCCCGTGGCCGGGCTGCGGTACGCCTCGCGCAGCCACGGCACCCCCAGCGGCTGCGGCGAGGTGATCCAGCGCACGTTGGCCGCCGCCAGGAAGCGCGGGTCGCCGAAGTTGTGGTAGTCGATGTAGCTCTGCTGGCCGGCGCCCGCGAACTGGTTGTAGCGCTGCAGCTGGTTGCCGTGCTCGCCGCCCGCCTGCTCCACACCGAAGCGCATCGGGTAGTTGATGTACGGCGGCCAGCCGCCCTGCCCGGGGAGCGCCCAGACGCGCGTGGGTCCGCCCGGCAGCGCCTGCGACTTCAGGAAGCCGATCACGTCGTCCTCGGCGTACGTCTCGCCCGGCGCGGGGACGGTCTGGAAGAACTTCTTCCCGATCACCCACAGGTCCGCCACGGTCACGATCGACAGCGCGACGAGCGCCGCGCGGGTGGCGACCCTCCCCTCCATCCACAGCCAGAGCGCCGCCCCGGCCAGCCCCGCGAACACCGCGAAGCGCATCCACCCCGCCGCCGGGGAGAGCCCCGTCGTCCCCTCCGCCATCGCCGCGGCGGGCGCGCCGAACGCCGCCGCGCCGACGACGGCGACGGCGACGACCGCGGCGACGACCCACCCGACCAGCCCCGGCCGGTCGCCCTGCGGCTCGGCGCCGCGCCGGGCGCGCGCCGCCTCGCGCGCCTGGGCCAGCCGCTCCAGCGCCAGCGCGGCCATGCAGACGAGCGAGAAGGCCAGGACGTAGTAGGCCAGGTCCGGCGCCCGGAAGCGCTTGAGGCCGGGGAGGAGCTCGTAGTAGATGCGGTAGAGGAAGGTGTTGCCGCCCAGCGCCATGGTGAGCGCCCAGAGCCCCAGGCCGGAGAAGAACCAGAAGTAGCGGTTCCGCCGCGCGTAGTAGAGGCCCAGCGCCACCAGCACCAGCACGGTGGCGCCCACATACTCGGTGTGCAGGCGGAACGGGTTCTCGCCGCGGTAGATGGGGAAGACGTACTCGCCCCGGTCGTTCTGGACGGTGGCCCCCACCTGCTCGGGGACGGCCACGCCCACGATGGCGCGCGGCGGCATCGAGTACGAGGTCGAGTAATCCCAGCCGCGCCCGCCCGTCTGCCCGCGCGGCGACTCGGCCACGTAGTGCTGGAAGGGGAGGAAGTTGACCGACGCGGTGAGGAAGCCGAACGCCACCGCCCCGATCCCCATCCCCGCCACCTTCCCCAGCCGGGGGACGTCGCGCACCGCGCCCAGGCGGAAGAGGCAGAAGACGGCCCAGATGGCGCCCGCCAGCAGCAGGTAGTAGGCGTTCTGGATCTGGAACGAGAGCAGCACGAACGCCGTCGTCGCGGCCAGCCCGGCGAAGGCGGGGAGCCGCCCGGTGCGGACGCCCAGATGCAGGAAGTAGAAGAAGAGCGGCGCCAGGGTGACCACGATGATGCGCCCGTCGTGCCCCGCGTACACCCACGAGGTGAGGATCCCCGTCCACTGGAAGGCGAGCCCGGCCACGAACGCCACCCAGCGCCGGCACCCCAGCTCGCGCGCCAGCAGGTACATCCCGAGCCCCGCCATCCCGAACTGGAAGACGAAGAGGATCGGGAAGAAGCGCGACGTCGGCGCCACCAGGTCGGCGATCCAGCGGACCGGGTAGTAGGTGCTCCCCGGGTTGGAGTAGAGCGGGAGCCCGCCGTAGACGTAGGGCACCCACTTGGGGAGGTGCCCCGCCGCGGTGCGCTGGGAGATGAAGTCGTAGAAGAAGTACCCCGACTGCAGGTAGTCCGTCCCGAAGATGTGGCGCCCCGGCAGGAAGGCGGGGAGGAAGTAGAGGAGCGCCAGGCCGAAGTACAGCGCGGCGGCCAGCCCCGGCCCCATCCCCGGCTCCGTCTCGGGAGGGGGGGCCAGCGGCGAGGTGCGGCGCGCGGGGGCGGCGGTAGCGACAGGCTTCTTCATCGGTCTGATTCAGGGGCGGCGGGCGCTTCCGCGCGTCGCGGCCAGTTTCTCCAGGAACCGCAGGTGCCGCTCGGCCACGGCGCCCCAGCGGAAGCGCTCCGCCGAGCGCCGCGCCGACGCCGAGAGCGCCTCGCGGGCCGATGCGTCGTCCAGCAGCCCGGCGGCGGCGTCCGCCAGCGCCCGCGCGTCCCCCGGCGGGACGAGCAGGCCTCCGTTCGGCGCGTCGACCACCTCGGGGAGCGAGCCGGCCGCGGCGGCCACCAGGGGGACGCCGGCCGCCATCGCCTCGGCGGCCACCATGCCGAAGCCCTCGAAGCGCGACGGCATCAGCTGCACGGCCGCGCCCGCGAACAGGCGCTGCCGCTGGGCCTCGTCCACCGCGCCCAGGAAACGGACGTTCGCCTCGATCCCCAGCTCGCGGGCCATCTGCCGCACCCGCTCGGCGTCCTTGCCGCGCCCGGCCATCCTCAGCTCGAGCCCCGGGCGGCCGCGGGCGAGGAGGGCGACGGCTTCCAGCAGGGTATCGAGCCCCTTCTGGATGACGTCCATCCGCCCGAAGTAGAGCAGGTACCCCTCCGGCCGGCGCCCGAGGGCGAAAAGCTCGTCGGGGACGCCCGCGTACACAAGGTCGATGGGGATTTCGGGCCCCAGGATCCCGCGCAGCAGCCCGTACGTCGCCGTGGAGGTGGCCGTGAGGCGCCGGGCGCGCCGCAGCATCGCGCGCTCCGCCTGCCCGAGCGCGGGGGCGAGGACCGGCCCCCACCGCTCGCGCGCCGTGGGCCCGGTGATGTGGTGCACGGTGATGCCGCAGGGCCGGCCGCGCGGCATCAGGATCGGCGTGTACGTCGAGAAGTCGAAGACCGCCGCGTCGTACTCCATGCTCCGCAGCAGCCGGTTGGCCGCCGCCGCGTACGTCAGCCGGCTCCACGCGTACGGCGAGCGCGCGCCGAGCCGCACGTACTTCACCCCGTCCACCGTCTCGTCGCGCGCGCCGGGGAAGCTCCCCGTGGCCACCGTCGCGTCGACGCGCCCCGCGAGCCGCCGGTACAACTCGAATACCCGCACCGCGCCGCCCCCCGCGACCCACGGGTTCTGCGGGTCGTCGTAGATGACGTGCAGGACGCGCAGCGTCATCGTCCGGCCCCGCTACCGAATCCGTTTCTTCTGCGAACCCCACCCGCTGTCATCCTGAGGCCCGGCCAGACGGAACCCGCGTCCACACGGAAGACGGCAGGGCCGAAGGATCTATGGGCTGCCTCCGAACGGAACCGCGGGACCCGTGCGAGGCCGCCCATAGATCCTTCGGGAGCGTCCCACCTCCCGCTCGAGATCAGGATTCCGGCCGGACGCTCCCTCGGGATGACAGCCCGTGGAGTTCCGGAGCGCATCGACTCACCAGAAGCGGCTGTCACGCCTTCCGCCGCGCGATGAAGAAGTTGGACCCGATCGACACGTCCCAGAGCCAGCGCATCAGGGGGTTCTCGAACGGCCAGCGGCGGCTGCCGAAGAAGGAGGCCAGCTTCCGCTTGAGCCCCGGGCGCACCTCCTCGGGGCGGGCGATGCGGTTGCGCAGGTAGTGCACCCACAGCTCGCGCGGGCTGACCACCGGCTCGAACCCCGCCTGGCGCAGCATCTTCCTGAGCCGCGGGCGGGTGGGGATCACGCCCACGTCGTAGGTGCCCTCGCCGCCGCCGCGCACCTTCTCGAAGTACCAGATCTGCATGCTCCGCGGCATCAGCACCAGCCCCGCCAGGTCGTAGTGCGGGTCGTTCCACAGGCTGTAGAGCGCGAACGGCTTGGGCGTCACCTGGTAGAGGAGCCCGCCGGGGCGCAGCACGCGGTGGATCTCGCGGAGCGTCTTCCCGCGGTCGGTGACGTGCTCCAGCACGTTGTCGAGGATCACCAGGTCGAAGCTGCCGTCAGGCCAGGGGAGCTCCTCGGCGATCCCCCTGCGCAGGTCCACCTCCACGCCGTGCTCCTCCGCGCGCACCCGCCCGCGCTCCAGCGACTTCTCGTCCAGCTCGATCCCCGCGCACCGGGCCCCGCGCTCGGCGAAGGCGATCAGCACCCCCGCGTCGCCGCAGCCGATGTCGAGCACGCGGGCGCCGCTCACCTCGAAGTCGGGCACGTACCTGCGCAGCGTGTCGACCACGTAGAAGCCGCGCGCGTACTCGCTGACGTAGAGGTTCTTCCAGGTGTCGAAGTTCTCCGAGCTCCACCAGGCGGCACGCTCCGCTTCCAGCAGCGCCAGGTAGCGGGGCTCCACGTGCGAGGTGTCGGTGCGGCTGACGCGGGTCTCGGCGGTGTTCAAGTCTCTCGATCTTCCCGGATTACGATTCGTGCGATTCGGCGGGCTTCTGTGCCGCCGCGGGGGACCCTCACCCGGCCGCCTCAGGGCGTCCACCCTCTCCCAACTTCGGGAGAGGGTACTTCACCGGTCCGGTGCGCATCCCTGTCCCGGCGCCACACAAGGTTGTTCACGGCGCGGTGCGATGCCAGGCTTCGTGCTCGATGCGGCGGAGGACGGCGCGGGGGGCCCTCACCCGGCCGCCTCAGGGCGTCCACCCTCTCCCAAACTGCGGGAGAGGGTACTCAACGGTCCGTACACATTCGCATCTCTGCGCCGAGAAGTGATTACGGCGCAGTTCGATGCCACACCTCCTGCTCGATGCGGCGGAGGACGGCGCGGATGTCGCCGAACACTTCCTCGTTGCGGAAGCGCAGGGTCTTGATGCCGGCGGCGGCGAGGCAGGCGTCCCGCTCCGCGTCGCGCTCGGGCTGCAGGTCGTGGATGCCGCCGTCGACCTCGACGCACAGCTTCGCGGCGTGGCAGTAGAAGTCGAGGATGAAGTGTCCCAGCGGATGCTGCCTCCGGAACTTCGCCCCACCGCCGCCGACCTTCCACCCCCGGATGCCGTTCCACAGCAACCGCTCGGCGTACGTCATCTCCTTCCGCAGCCCCCGCGCCGCCTCCCGCAGCTCCGGCGACACCCCGCGAATCCGCCCCTGCCTCATCCGCCGCCTCCGCACTCAAGGTCCGTTGGATATCTCTTCCGCGACCGTGTCCCGCGCGCACCACCACACTCTGCAAAGTACCCTCTCCCGAAGTTGGGAGAGGGTGGACGCCCTAAGGCGGCCGGGTGAGGGCCCCCGCGGCGGCGCGATCGTCCGTCAATCGGCACGATCCCGCCCCGCCACCCGCCGGTAGATCTCCGCCAGCCGGTCCGCGATCACGTCCCACGAGAACCCGGCCTCCACGTCCTCGCGGCCGTGGAGCCCCAGCGTCCGCGCGCGGTCCGGGTCGTCCATGCAGGCCGAGACCGCGGCGGCGAGGGCGGCCGCGTCGCCGGGGGGGACCAGCCAGCCGTTGCGCCCGCCCTGCACGATGTCCAGGATGCCGCCCGCCGCGCTCGCGATCACCGGCCGCGCGTAGCTCATCGCCTCCAGCAGCACCACGCCCAGCCCCTCGGTGTCGCCCTTGGCGTCGACCACCGCGGGGAGGACGAAGGCGTCGCAGGTCGTGAGATGCGCCTGCAGCTCGTCCTTCGAGACGAAGCCGTGGAAGACCGCGCGCCCGCCGAGGCCCAGGCGCGCGGCCCGCTCCTCCAGCCGCCCGCGCTCCGGCCCGTCGCCCACCACGTGCAGGCGCACGCGGCGCTCCGGCGGGAGCATGGCCAGCGCGTCCAGCAGCACGTGCACGCCCTTGCGCTCCACCAGGCGCCCGACGAAGACCAGGTCGAAGGGGCGGTGGGCGTCGTAGGTGTACGGCGGCGGCTCGGGCGGGGCGTCCACCGCCGCGCCGAAGGGGATGATCGCCGGCTCCACGCCGGGGACCTGCCGCCGCAGGCGCTCCGCCGTGTAGGTGGAGATCGCCGTCACCGCGTCGGAGCCGCGCACGATGCGGACGAGCAGCGGCGCCAGGAAGGGGAACTGCTTCTCCATCCAGGTCAGCTCCACCCCGAAGAAGGTGGAGACCAGCGGCAGCCCCGAGCGGCGCTTCGCCCAGAGCCCCAGCACCCCCTGCGGGACGGGCCAGAAGGCGTGCAGCACGTCGAAGCCGCCCGCCCGCGCCAGCCTGGCCGCCGCGCGCGAGCCCGCCGCCACGTAGCCGGGGACCAGCCCCAGGAACAGCGGCCGCTCGCGGATCCGGTCGGGCGCCGTCTGGTCGTGCGTGAGCGTCTCCCAGCCGCGCGGCGCGTAGCGGAAGCGGTGCACCGTCACGCCGCCCACGACCTGCGTCGCCAGGCCCCGGTACGCGGGCGCCAGCACCTCGACGGTGACGCCGCGCTCCCGCAGGCGCCGGATCGTCTCCACCAGCCAGGGGGTGATGACGTCGGACGGGTCGCGGGCGTACGCCGTGACCAGGTACAGGACCTTCACTTGTCAGGGGGCGAACGGCGGGCGTATGTTGTACATTCCGCCCAAGATACGGGCCCGTCTCACCCGTCACAAGCCGCCACCGCCCTGGACACCCGACCCGCCCTGGGAGCCCTGGAGCGCTCCACCACCCTGGAAGCCGGACCCGCCTTCGGAGCCGTGGAGAGCGCCACCGCGCTGGAAGGCGAGCCCGCCCTCGCGGGGCTCAAGCGCGCGCTGGTGATCGTCCCCACGTACAACGAGCGCGAGAACCTCCCCCGGCTCGTCCCCTCCATCCTCTCGCGCGACGAGCGCCTGGAGATCCTGGTGGTGGACGACAACTCGCCCGACGGCACGGGCGAGCTGGCCGACGAGATCGCGGCGGGGGAGCGGCGCGTGCACGTCCTCCACCGGCAGCTCAAGGAGGGGTTGGGGAAGGCGTACCTGGCCGGCTTCCGCTGGGGGATCGAGCGGGGCTACGACGCCCTCTTCGAGATGGACGCCGACTTCTCGCACGACCCCGGGCACCTGCCGCAGTTCCTGGAGGCGATCGAGAACTACGACGTGGTGCTGGGCTCGCGCTACCTGCACGGCCGCGTCACGGTGGTGAACTGGCCGATCGGCCGGCTCCTGCTCAGCTACTTCGCCAACGTTTACGCCCGCAAGGTCACCGGGCTCCCCATCGCCGACGCCACGGGCGGCTACAAGTGCTTCCGCCGCCAGGTGCTGGAATCCATCCCGCTCGACCGGGTGGAGTCGAACGGCTACGCCTTCCAGATCGAGATGAGCTTCCGCGCCTGGAAGAAAGGCTTCCGCCTGGGCGAGATCCCCATCATGTTCGTGGACCGCGACGTGGGCGTGAGCAAGATGTCGAAGCAGATCGTCCGCGAAGCCGTCTGGCGGGTGTGGCGGCTGCGGGTGCTGTCGATCTTCGGGAAGCTGTAGGGAAGTGCGAAAGTGCGTGAGTGCGAAAGTGCGAAAGTACGTGAGATGGAAAGCGCTAAATCGCGCACTGCCATAAACCTGGCACTGTTCTCCTGAGACCCGGCCGACCCGCGTTCCGCAGGGGCGAGGCCTGCCTCGCCCGTGCCGGCCCGACGCGCCGAGGCCGACCCCGGCGCCGAAGGAGCCTGCGAAGGCAGGCTTTTCGCCGTTGTTGCCGCGGCTTCAGCCGCCCCTCCACAACCCCAGTCCCACCGCCCTCCGCGACCCATGCCCGACCAGCCCGCACCCGCCGCACGGTTCCTCCACGCCCTGGCCGCCGCCGCGCTCCGCGAGGGCGACCCCGCCGCGCTCGCCGGGGAGGCCGCCGCGGCGCTGGAGGGCGTGTTCGCCAAGCTCAAGAGCCTGGTGCTCGACGTCCAGTTCACCGGCTTCTCCTTCCGCGGCCGGCTCCTGGGCGGGGCGGACCCGCGGCTCCTGCGCGCGGCCGGGCAGCTCATCGTCCTGCGCGTGAGCCGCGTCGGTTTCACCCCCGGCGCTGGCGCGGACGACCTGCGCGTGCTCTTCGAGGCGGTGGGGAAGACCCCCGCCGAGCTGGGGGAGGGGGGCGTCGTCGCGTTCCTCGCCAGGCGCCGGCCGCGCGGCGTCTACCTGAGCACGTCGGCCGGCGAGGTCTACCGCCCGCCCGCCGCCCCGCCGCGCGAGCCCGCCGCGGAGGCGGAGGCTTCGCCGTCTGCCGGCGCGCCGGCGGTCGAAGGGCAGGCGCCGTCGGCCGAAGCGGCGCCGCCGCGCGAGGAGGCGCCGGCGGCCGTCCACGCGCAGGCGGACGCGGGAGCGGCGGTGGGGGAGTTCGAGCTGTTCGCGGGAGACGGGACGGAGCTGTCGGAGTTCGAGCTGCTCGACGAGTTCCCGGTGCTCGACGCGCCCGCGCCCGCGCCGGCCGCTCCGGCCGGGGCGCCGGGCGAGGAGCCGGGGAGCCACGACATGTACCACTTCTTCCGCGTGGCGAAGGACGAGCGCCACCACGACGAAGCGGAGCAGCTTCCCGCGCTGCTGCACGCGGCCGACAACCCCGCGCGCTTCGACGAGCTGGCGCAGGCGTGCACCCGCGCGGGGCTCAGGCTGGTGCGCTCCGACAGCCACGAGCAGGCCGTGGCGCTCCTCGACGCGCTGGTGCGCGAGGCCCGGCGCCCCGACCGCACCCGCATCTTCCGCGACTCGGCCGCCACCGCGCTGCAGCGGGCGGGGACGCCCGAGACGCTGCAGCTCCTGGCCCGCCTCCTCGAGCACGGCGGCCGGGAGCGCGAGCGCATCCTCGACTTCTTCGGCTTCATCGGCGACGAGGCCGTGCCGCTGCTGGAGAACCTCCTCTTCCGCACCGGCGACGCCGAGCTGCGCAAGGCCGTCTTCCGCCGCCTGCTGCCGCTGGAGGGGATGGCCCAGCGCATCGTCGCCCGGGCCATGCAGGACCCCGCGCCGGCGCGCACGCGGATGGTCCTGGAGCTGGCCACGCTCCCCGAGGTCGACCACGACCTGGCCGTCCGCTGGCTCGCCGAGGCCGCCGCGCACCCCGACGCCGGCGTGAGGGCGGACGTGGCCCGGCTGGCGGCGGCCGTCGGCGGCCGGGGCGGGCTGCGCGTGCTGGTGGACCTGCTGGGTGACCGCGACCCCGGGGTGAAGCGCGCCGCCATCCAGCACCTGGGCACGGTGGGCGACGCCGCGGCGGTCCCGTTCCTGGCGCGCCTGGTCGTCGAAGCGGGCGACGAGGAGCTGCAGGTGGCCGCCATCGTCGCGCTGGGCCGCACCGGCTCGGGCGAGGCGCTCCCGGCGCTGCTGAACGTCGTCAACCGCCGCGCGCTGTTCGGGGGGAAGAAGATGCTGCGCGTGAAGACCGCCGCCCTCGCCGCGATCGCCCGCATCCCCACGCCCGCCGCCCGCGACGTCCTGGCCTCGTTCGCCGCGGGGAGGGACTCCGACCTGGCCCCCGAAGCCCGCCGCATCCTCTCGACAATCGATTAGTCCGCTACTCTGCAGCGGAGCAGGGGGCGTTGTGTTATCTTTGCACCGCTGCAGGCACAGAGGAGAGGTGCCTCCGAAGGGAGAGAGAGTATGTCTACGAAAGAGCGCGCGATCCGCGTGATCGAAGGCCTATCCGAAGACGCGACCCTGGACGAGATCGCGCAGAAGCTGCGGAGCATGGAGCCGGACAGCCCGGCAAATGCGTCAGCGGTAGGCGCTGGCGGAGCCCAGGAACCGGGAGCGTGGGAACTGCTTGCCGAGGCAACCGGCGTGCTTGAGATGCCGGCCGACTGGGCCAGCAAGCACGACCACTACCTGTACGAGACTCCCAAGCGCTGTCCCAGGGCTTGAGCTGTTACCGAAAGCCCGCCGCATCCTCTCGACAATCGATTAGCGCGCTCCACACTCCGCGACCTGCGCGCCCCCTGCCTCCCGACGGGAAGAGCAGGGGGGTTTTCCATTCGGTTCCGATGGTGCGGAAAAAAGGCTTTCGAGAATGCCCTCAGACGCACGATCTCGAGCTGGGACATGCGCGGTACCTCTAGGGCGACCGTCTTCGATTCCCGGGCTTTTCAGACACGGACTCAATGAGGTCATCCTGAGGAAGCGTCCTCACAAGACTTTCCTCCGCGCCAGAGGTTGGACGCGCCCGACTCCATCGCGTTCAGGGATTCCGCGCAGCGGTTCCCGTAGGATGACATCGAATCAGGGTAAAGTGTTCATCAATCTATTGCTTGCATGCCACGCAACTACATTGATCACATGCGTTAAAATCGTTACCCGTCCAGTTCTCCTGCACACCTGTTAAGGGTGTTAATCGCGTGGTCGGTTCAACGTAAGTGCCTGTGTAGCTGGAGATTACAATTGAGAGCACTACGGCACCGGGCTCGATCGCGGCTCGGGCTCGTCCGGCAGCTCGACCAGCGCGGAAAAGTGGATTCGGCAGGCGGGCCGAGCGAGAGGCGGGAGGGAAAGGACCGCCGGAAGTCTTGCTGATCAACGGTTTGGACGACAACCTACAGAGCGGCAGCCGACAACCAGGCGATGCGATCTGAGGCGATGACGGAAGCGACGGGTGGCTTGCGCGCGACGGACTGCGGCGGCGGTCTGCGCGGGGAAGAAGGGTTACGGGGGAGCCTGTTGAGAACCGCTCGAGTTTCCCACAGGATTTCCTGGGGTAAGTTTACATAATGTATATTATACGAAGTTTAGATCCTGAAGCGGGTGGAAAGCGATCCGCGCTGCGGGAACGCTCCAGGCGACAGGACGACGCTCCCGGAGTGCCGATGGCGCATCTTCTGCACAGTCGAGACAACACCACGTCCCCAAGGAGCCACGAATGGCACGCGCGATCTGGAAAGGCAGCATCAGCTTCGGCCTCGTCACCATCCCAGTCGGCCTCTTCTCGGCCGAGAATCGCGACGAGATCAGCTTCCGCCAGCTCGACAAGAAGAACCTGGCCCCGGTCGGCTACAGGAAGTACAACAAGCAGACCGGCCAGGAGGTCGAGTTCGAGGACATCGTGAAGGGCTACGAGTACGAGGAGGACCGCTACGTCCTGATCTCGGACGAGGACCTGCGCCGCGCCAGCCCCGAGAAGACGCAGACGGTCGACATCACCGACTTCGTGGACCTGGCCGACATCCAGCCGATCTACTACGACAAGCCGTACTACCTGGGGCCTACCAACAAGAAGAACATGAAGGCGTACGCCCTCCTGCGCGAGGCGCTCAAGCGCTCCGGCAAGGTGGGCATCGCCCGGGTGGTGATCCGCACCCGCGAGTACCTGGCCGCCGTGGTGCCGCAGGACCGCGTGCTGGTGCTGGAGATCCTGCGCTACCCGTACGAGGTCCGCTCGTACGAGGACCTGGACCTCCCTGGCGAGGACCTGGACGACATCGGCGTCGGCGACAAGGAGCTCGCCATGGCGCAGATGCTCATCGACAGCATGACCGGCGAGTGGGAGCCCGAGAAGTACCACGACACCTACCGCGACGACCTCATGGCCCTCATCCACAAGAAGATCGAGAGCGGCCAGACCGAGGAGCTCGACGAGTCGCCGGCGCCCGAGGTGCCCACGCCGCGCGCCGACGTCATCGACATCATGTCGCTGCTGAAGAAGAGCGTGGAGGCCACCGGCGGCCGCCCCCGCCTGGCCGCCGACACCGAGCGGAAGCCGAAGCCGGAGGCGAAGCCCGCCTCCCGGCCCGCGGCCAAGCCGGCGGCGAAGCCCGCTGCCAGGCCCGTGGCGAAGGCGGCCGCGAAGCCGGCCCCGAAGGCGGCCAAGCCCGCGGCCAAGCCGGCCAAGCCGGCGGCGAAGACGGCGAAGCCGAAGCCGCACCGCAAGACGGCCTGAGGAGCGGCGGATGGGGCTGGCCGAATACAACCGCAAGCGTGACTTCGGCAGGACGGCCGAGCCGCGCGGCGCCGAGCACCGGTCCGGCGACGTGCTGGCCTTCGTGATCCAGAAGCACGCGGCCAGCCATCTCCACTACGACTTCCGCCTGGAGCTGGACGGCGTCCTGCTGAGCTGGGCGGTGCCCAAGGGCCCTTCCCTGGACCCCTCGGTGCGCCGCCTGGCCGTCCACGTCGAGGACCACCCGGTCGAGTACGGCGACTTCGAGGGGGTGATCCCCCGGGGCGAGTACGGCGGCGGCACCGTGATGCTCTGGGACCGCGGCGCCTGGGAGCCGCGCGGCATCGATCCGCGCGCGGGCTACCGCAAGGGCGACCTCAAGTTCTACCTGCACGGCGAGAAGCTGCGCGGCGCCTGGCACCTGGTGCGCTCGCGCCGGGCCGGCGACGACGGCGGCAAGGAGCAGTGGCTCCTCTTCAAGGACAAGGACGAGGAGGCCCGCCCCGAGTCGGAGGGCGTCATCACCGAGGAGGAGCCGCTCAGCGTCAAGACCGGCCGCTCCATGGAGGAGATCGCCGCCGACCGCGACGCCACCTGGCATTCCAACCGCCCCCCGCAGGACGCGAAGACCATGAAGGCGCAACTCGCCGCCGTGGCCCGCGCCGCCCGCGAGAAGGCCGCCGAGTCGAGGTCCGCCCCGAAGCGCGCCGCGAAGACCGTCGCCTCGACGGCGGGCGCCGACGCGGGCGACCCGGCTTCGATCCCCGGCGCGCGCAAGGCGAAGATGCCCGCCGAGCTGCTCCCCGAGCTCGCCACCCTGGTGGACGACGTCCCCGCGGGCGACGGCTGGCTGCACGAGATCAAGTACGACGGCTACCGCCTGGTGGTGCGCATCGACCGCGGCGAGGTGCGCATCCTCACCCGCAAGGCGAACGACTGGACGGGGCTCTTCCCCGGCCTGGTCCCCGCCTTCGCCGCGCTCCCGGCGAAGCAGGCGATCCTGGACGGCGAGCTGGTGGTGCTGGCGCCCAACGGCACCACCAGCTTCCAGCTCCTGCAGAACGCCATCCACGCCGAGGACCAGGACGACCTGGTCTTCTACTGCTTCGACCTCCTCTACCTGGACGGCTACGACCTGCGCGGCGCCCAGCTCCTCGACCGCAAGGAGGCGCTCCGGGCGCTGCTGGCGGGGACCGACGCCGGCGGGCAGGTGCGCTTCAGCGACCACGTGCTGGGCCACGGGGCCACCTTCCACGACCAGGCGTGCCGGATGGGGCTGGAGGGGATCATCGCCAAGCGCGCCGACAGCCGCTACGTCTCCAAGCGCACCAAGGACTGGCTCAAGATCAAGTGCATGCGCCGCCAGGAGTTCGTCATCGGCGGCTACACCGACCCCAAGGGCTCGCGCTCGGGCTTCGGCGCCCTGCTGCTGGGCGTCTACGAGGGGAACCGGCTGATGCACGTGGGCAAGGTGGGCACGGGGTTCGACGACACCCTGCTGCGCACCCTGCACCGCCGGCTGGCGAAGCTGGAGACGGAGGAGTCCCCCTTCGCCAACCTCAAGCGGCGCCCGCGCGACGTGCACTGGGTGCGCCCCGAGCTGGTGGGCGAGGTGGCGTTCACCGAGTGGACCGGGGAGGGGATCCTGCGCCACCCCGCCTTCCAGGGCCTGCGCGAGGACAAGTCGGCGCGCGAGGTGGTGCGCGAGGAGCCGATCGCTCCCCCGCCCTCCCCCGCCCCGGAGGAAACGGACGATTCCCCCCGCGCCGCGTCGAAGGCGAAGAGCGCGGGCGGCGCGCGGAAGGCGAGCGTCTCCCCTCCCCCGTCCACGCGCAGCCACCGGGGCCGCAAGGGCGAGGCGGTGGCCGAGGTGGCGGGGGTGCGGCTGTCCAGCCCCGACAAGCCGCTCTTCCGGGAGAAGGGGATCACCAAGCTGGACCTGGCGCGCTACTACGAGGAGATCGCCGACTGGATGCTGCCGCACGTGGCCAGCCGCCCGCTGACGCTGGTGCGCTGCCCCGAGGGTGTCCCCGGCGAGTGCTTCTACCAGAAGCACGGCGACCAGCACTTCATCCCCGAGATCGGGCGGGTCCAGATCACGGAGAACGACGGCGACGTGAAGACCTACACCTACGTCGACTCCGCGCAGGGGCTGGTGGGGATGGTGCAGATGGGCGTGCTGGAGCTGCACACCTCGAACGCGAAGATCGACGACTTCGAGAAGCCGGACCGCTTCATCATGGACCTGGACCCGGCGCCCGACGTGCCGTGGGCGCGCGTGGTCGAGTCGGCGTTCGAGGTGCGCGACCGCCTGGCCGAGCTGGGGCTGCAGAGCTGGGTGAAGACCACGGGGGGCAAGGGGCTGCACGTGGCCGTCCCCCTGGCGCGCCGGCACACGTGGGACGAGGTGAAGGACTTCTCGCGGGCGCTGGCGGTGGACCTGTCGGCCCGCCACTACGGGAAGTACATCACCAAGGCGACGATCGCCAAGCGCAAGGGGAAGATCTTCCTGGACTACCTGCGCAACGGCCGCGGCGCCACGGCCATCTCCGCCTTCTGCATCCGCGCCCGCCCGAGCGCCGCCATCTCCGTCCCCCTGGGCTGGGACGAGCTGACGCCGAAGCTGCGGAGCGACGACTTCACCCCCGACGCGGTGATCCGCCGCCTGGGGAAGCTCAGGAAGGACCCCTGGGCCGACTTCTTCAAGTCGCGCCAGAGCATCACCAAGAAGATGCGCGAGGCGCTGGGAATGAAGGGATGATACTGAATTGCTGAAGTTCGTTCGGATTCAGATCTGAACTGAATGTCTCACGCAGAGCAGCAGAGTCAGCAGAGACTTCGTTGTTCTCTGCTGACTCTGCTGCTCTGCGTGATATTTCGGTTTTGGAACCAGAACGACGTTCATCGCCGTTACCAGAACTGAAGGGCGCGGACCGTTCTCTTTCGCTTCGGGCGCTTTCCGTCAGCCGGCCGGCGTCTTCGCGACCAGATGGATCAGCCGGTACTGGTACGCCGGCGCATCGGCGGGAATCGGCTCGGGGGCGCGGCGAATGCCCACGATCACTTCGTAGTTGAAGCCCGGCTCGTACGCGAACCCCGCGATGGGATCGTAGAAGTACGTCCATTCCTCCTCCGCCCGGTGCTTCACCAGCAGGCACTTCTGCGGGAACGCTCCGACGCAGTCCACCTGCTGCGGAGCGATGAAGAACGTCACGCGCTCTTCGGCTATGAACGGATGGTTCTCGCAGCCCGCCACCGGCACTGCGGCGACGAGTGACAGGGCAATGACGAGGTGACGGCAGCGGAGCATGGCGGGAGCTGAATCGGACGGGTGAGGGCCTGTGGCGGACGCCGATAAACATATGAATACGGCGGATTTGCACAAGAGGGGCGGGCGTCGCACGCCGGTAGATACGGCGAAGGGCCGCGCCGGACGGTGCCGGCGCGGCCCTTTCGCCAGTGGAGCTGGCGGGAGTCGAACCCGCGTCCGCCCACGAATCCCCCGCAGCGTCTACGTGCGTATCCCACCGTTCCTTTTCCTCGCCCGCTCAGCGGCCGGTGAGAGGCCTATCGCGAGCCAGCCGTGGAAGTCTCGCC
Source organism: Longimicrobium sp. (assembly GCA_036389795.1). NCBI lineage: Bacteria > Pseudomonadati > Gemmatimonadota > Longimicrobiia > Longimicrobiales > Longimicrobiaceae > Longimicrobium > Longimicrobium sp. The sequence goes on along the minus strand of DASVWD010000090.1, from coordinate 9,921 downwards.
TGCGCCGTCACGGCGCCGAACGCAGGCCAGCCCGATTTTAACGACACCCGGCGGCCCGCCTCAGGCAGGGCTGACCGACGGATGGGAGGTAACGAGCCCGAAAGCTCCAGTTACGCAGCCAGAGCGAAGTTGTCGTTCGCGGTTACAGATTTCCCGGAAGGTTTAACGAGGGTCCCGAGATCCTCGGCACGCAGCCACGGCTTCACCGTACGCGTCGAAACCATGACAGCCCCAATACCCGTGTTGTCAAACAACGACTTGAATCTAAGCGAGTGGGTCCTGTATGTCAATGTGATTGACTGACAACGACTTAGATCCCCTCTCGAAGAGCAAGAGGTGTCATCCTGAGGGCGCTGCTCCGGACCGGCGGAATGGGCAGGATTCCGGGCGCCCGAAGGATCTATGGCCCGGGACCGCGCCAGGGCCCGCAGGTCGGCGCGGTGGCAGCCCATAGATCCTTCGGGAGCGTCCAGGCATCGGTGCGGAAACGAGTTACGCGCCGACGCTCCCTCATACCGAATCCCGTTGAACAGTGGGTGATGAGGCGAGCGGGCATCCGTGCCGCTGCCGCGCCCAACCCACGTGGCGAGGCGAGTAGATCCTTCGGCCCTGCGATCATCCAGGCGTATGCTGGTTTCGTGTGATCGGGCCTCAGGATGACAAGCACACACCAGCCGACCTTGTATCACGCAGAGCAGCAGAGTCAGCAGAGGAGCGTTGTTCTCTGCTGACTCTGCTGCTCTGCGTGCCATCATCCAGCACTCGACCCCGCGCAATGTCAGGGGCCGAGGGCGCGCAGGGAGGCGCGGATCTCCGCGTTCTGGGGCTCCAGGCGGCTGGCGGTCTCGTACTCGCGTCGGGCCTGGTCGCGCTCGCCGCGCCGCTCCAGGATCATCCCCAGGCGCCAGTGCGCCCCGGCGAGCGAGGGCTGCCCCGGCCGGTGGGGCCGCTGGAGGTACGCGCGCAGCGCCTGCTCGCCGCGCTCGAGCCGCCGGCCCGAGAGCGCCGCCGTCCGCCCGACCTGGTACAGCGCCCCCACCTCGCCGGGATTCCGGGCGAGGAGCCCCTCGTACACGGCGAAGGCCTCCTCCCACTTCGCCTGCTCCTGGTACGCCCGGCCGAGCCCGTGCGCCGGCGCCGCGCTGTCGGGCTCCAATCGCCGTGCTTCGAGATACCAGCGCTCGGCCTCGCTCCAGCGCCGGGTCTCCACGCCCGCGGCGGCCCGCAGGAGGGCGCCGGCGTAGGGATGCTCTCCGCGGATGCGCTCGCCCACGGCGCCCAGGGCGTCCGCGGAGGGGACGGCGACGTGGGGCGCCACCCCGGTGCCCTCCAGGCGGGTGCCGTCGGCCGCGTAGTAGTCGGCCTCGGGGACCACCAGGATCCACCCGTCGCCCACGGGGAAGGGCGGCCCGGTGAGCATGGCGCCCGCGGTGTTCTCGCCCACCAGCGTGGCGCGGCCGGTGCTCCTCAGCAGGTGCGCCAGCGGCTCCGAGGCGCTGCCGGAGCGGCGGTCCACCAGCAGGTAGACGGGGCCGCCGTAGTGCGGCGCCGCCGGCGGCATCACGCCCACCGCCACCCCGTGCTCGCGCACCGCCAGGATCAGCCCGATCCCCCGGTCGTCGGAGATCACCGGGAGCGCGGCGAGCTCCGCCCGGGTGGGAGGCGCCTGGTGGCTCCGGTACCACTTCTGCCCCAGGAACGCCCCCACCACCGTGGTGTCGCGCAGCAGGTGCGCGGCCGCCGCGATCGCCGAGGCGTCGCCGCCCGGGTTGCCGCGCACGTCCAGGATCAGCGTGTGGGGCGCCGCCGAATCGACGCGGGCGAAGGCGCGCTCGACGGCGGCCCTCACCTGGTGGAAGCGCAGGATGCGCAGGTGGGCCACCCCCGGCGCCGGGAACGACAGCACGACCTGCCCCTCCGCCGGCGCCGTGGCGAGCAGCAGCAGGGAGTCGGCCGGCAGGGCCGCGCGCGCGGGGTTGCGGAAGAGCTCGAAGTGGGAGATGCGCACCCCGGGCTTGAGCGCGTAGAACGCGGCAACCGCGTCGGCGTCGTCCTGCGCCGCGGCGAGCCGCGCGTCCAGCCGGCGGAAGAACGCGCGCCACTCCGGGCGCTCCAGCAGTGCCGGGTTGAAGATGCGCTCCTCCACCGTGCGGCGGATGCCGGCGGCGAGGGCGCGGTAGTCGCGCACGGGCCGGCCGCCGGCGTGGGGAACGGCTTCCAGCGTCCCCGCGGGCGCGCCCAGGGTGTCGCGCCGCAGCTCGCCGCGCAGCCTCCCCCCGACGACGGTGCCGGCCAGGTAGTGCTCCCCCAGCAGGGGCGAGGCGAGCTTCCCCCGGACCACCACGGTGTCGCCGCGGCCGACGGCGGTGCCGTTCTCGATGCGCACCAGCGCCCCGCGCGGCGGCAGCTTCCCCAGCAGGCGCGCCAGGATGCCGCGGACCCCGCCCACCAGCTCGCCCGCGGCCCCGGGGCGCGAGAAGGCCTCCCACCGGCCCGCGGCCCCCGGCTCGAAGGTCATGCGCACGGCGAACTGGTTCCCGCCGCCCTGGTCGAGGGTGACCAGCCAGGGGCCGGAGAGGGAGGCCGCGGCCCCGGCGTCTCCGGGTGCCGCCGCGGCGCCGGACCGGCCGCCCGAGGCGCAGGCCGCGGCGAGCACGGCCAGCGCGACGGCGGCGCGGGCCGGGCGGGTCCCGGGGAAGGCTCTCCCTGTCGCGGCAGCGTACATGACTACTTCGGGGGTTCGGGGGTGAAGAGCTGCAGGAGCTGCTTCATGGTGCGGTCGTAGACCCGGCGGAAGACGGCGTCGTCGCCGCCGAAGCGGCCGCTGAAGTGCAGCGCGGTGAGGCCGTGGGCGGCCGCCCACAGCGCCAGGATCGTCTCGCCGGGGTCGCCGCGGCGGAGCGCCCCCGCTTCCATGGCCTCCCTGACCGACGCGATCATGACGCCGAAGGCGGGCGACGAGGTCATCCGGAGCGACGCGGGCGCGTGGGGCACGTTCGGGCGCGGGATCAAGAACATGAGCTCGAAGAGGCGCGGCTCGTCGAGCGCGAACTCCCGGTACTGCGTGAGCGCCGCCTCGAAGCGCCGCAGCGGCGTGCGCCGCCGGGCCGCGCGGGCGAGGTACTTCTCCCACCGCTCGAACCCCAGCCCCACCAGCGCCTCCAGCAGCGCGTCCTTGTCCCGGTAGTGCCGGTAGATCGCCATCGGGGTCACCCCCACCAGCTCCGCCACCCGCCGGATCGAGAGGGCGTCCAGCCCGCCGCCCTTGTAGAGGCGCTCGGCCGCGGCGAGGATCCGCTGCTGCCCCGGCGTCGGGTCTACACCGTATACCATGGGTATACATTGTATACCTGGCGCCGCGGGAGCACAAGGATCTCGTGTTCGCCCGCAAAAGCAGCGGCGCCGGAGCATCGCTCCGGCGCCGTGCGGCTGGCGGGTGGGGCGGGGAATCGCCCGGTCCGGTGGGTCAGAAGAGGACGAAGCCCGGCTCCACCCGGAACGGCGGCGTCGCCAGGACCGGCGACTCGAAGCGCACGCGGTAGACGCCCGCGGCGAGGTCCTGCGGCAGCTGGACCTGGATGGCCGTGGAGGCGCCGGGCTGCAGGGTGAGAAGGATGTCGACGCACGCGCTGCCCGGCGGGGGAAAGGCCGACGCCACGCGCCAGCCGTCGCCGGTGCGCCGCTCGATCCGGTGCACGCACAGGTTGTAGCCGACCGGCTCGTCGGAGACGTTGGTCACCGTCACCGTGACGAGGTTGCCGGTGCGGTACTCGCGCTGGTCGGTGGTGACGGCCACGCGCTGGTCGGCCGCGGTCGAGGACCCGCACCCGGCGAGCGCGAGCGCGACGAGCATGGCGGCGGCCGATCTCCTGCGTCGAACGATGGAAGCGATCATCATCCCTCCGGGAATGGGTTGGATCCGCGGCGGGCGGGCCGTCGTGCTCCGCTCCCGCCGTCTCACCGGATGCGAACGTCCGGAAGGCGACGGGTGTGACGGGTGCGCGACGTTGTGCGACGAAGCCCGGCTCCCTTCCGTCGGCGGGGATGGAACTCCGCCCGCCCGGCCGCGGTAGACCGCGCGCGGCCCGGGAACGCGGGAGATGGCGCGATGCGGGCTGCTCCCGCTTTCCGTGGCAGATCGGCCGCAAGCCGTTGCTGGTCTGAAACTTGTAGCCGGGCCGCGCGGGCGCCTCGCCCGGCCGATCCAGGCCGGGCGGGGCTTTCGACGTGAGAACCAGTCCAGGGGGAGAGAGGATGAGGAAGGCGGCGTGCGTGGCGGCGGCGGTGGCGGGGCTCACGCTGGCGGGGGCGGCGGCGGCCGGGGCGCAGGTGTTCACGCCCAGCTTCCAGGCCCCGCGGCTCAGCAACGAGCTGGGGATCTACGTGAGCGAGGACCCCCTGCACCTGGAGGGGAGCTGGCGGCGCAGCTTCGGCGGGTACGGGCTGGGCTTCCGCGGCGGCTACTCCGACGCGGGCGACGGGGCGCTCACGCTGGGCGTCGAGTACGTCAACCCGCTGGCGCTGGCGGGGGCGCCGCCGATCGACGTCGCGCTCACCGCGGCGGGGCAGGTGCTGGTCGGCGACGCCGAGGCGTTCGGCGCGCAGGTGGGGCTCGACTTCGGCTACGTCTTCGCCACGCCCGACCTGAACATCGTCCCCTACATCCACCCGCGCCTGGCGATCGTCGACGTGGGCGACGAGGCGGACCTGGAGGTGCTGGCCGACGTGGGGGTGAACCTGGACTTCCGCCCGAACCTGAGCTTCCGCTTCGGGGCGAACCTGGGCACGGGGACCGACTGGGGCGTGGGGCTGGCATGGCGGACCCGCTGACGCCCGCGGCCAGCATCGTGCGTCAGGGTGCCACCGCCGGCCCGCGGGCCGGTGGTGGCCCTTTCCCCCACAAAGGCATGAAGCGCGTAGACCTGCACATCCACTCCCACGCCTCCGACGGGCAGCTCCCGCCCGCCGGGGTGGTGCGCGCGGCCTTGGCCGGGCGCCTGGACGTGATCGCGCTCACCGACCACGACACGGTGGCGGGGGTGCGCGAGGCGCTGGAGGCGGCGCGCGGCCAGCCGCTGACCGTGATCCCCGGGGTGGAGCTCAGCACAGAGCACGGACTGCACGAGATCCACGTGCTGGGCTACTTCGTGGACCCCGACTCCGAGGCGCTCCAGGCGCACCACGCGCGGGCCAGCGACCGCCGAGCCGGGCGGATGCGCGAGATGGTGCGCAAGCTCCAGGAGCAGGGGGTGGGGGTGGAGCTGGAGCAGGTGCTGAAGATCGCCGGGCCCGAGGCGGCCTCTCTCGGGCGGCCGCACCTGGCGCGGGCGCTGCAGGCGGGCGGCCACACCCGGAGCGTGTCCGAGGCGTTCGAGCTGTACCTCAAGGACGGGGGGAGCGCCTTCGTGGCCACCGAGTTCCCCAGCGTGCGCGAGGCGATCGACACCATCCACGCGGCCGGGGGGCTGGCGGTGTGGGCGCACCCGGAGCTGGAGGTGTTCGAGCGCGAGGTGCGCACCTTCGCGGGGTGGGGAATGAACGGGATCGAGTGCTTCCGCCCCAACACGCCGCCGGTGGAGGCGATGCTCTTCGACCGGGTGGCGCGCGACATGGGTCTCTTCCGCACCGGCGGCTCGGACTGGCACGGCCCCCACCGCGGCCGGCTGGGCGACTGGGCGATCCGCTGGGACGAGGTCCGGGAGATGCTGGAGTCGCGGGGGATCGCGGCGTAGGGGAGATCCCCCGGCGCCGGGTGCGCCGGGTGCGCCGGGGGGGAAGGGCGGCTGAAGCCGCGGCTACAACGGCAGAAAGCCTCGCAAACCCCGCGAGGCTTCAACGGCATCCGGGCGCGGGTTTCGCCGCGCCAGGGCGGCGTCCTGCGTGGCGCCGGGGTCCAGGTCCGCCGGGGACCGCGTGAGGGATGCGCGCCCGGAGGGCCGGGACGGCGCCGCCACAGGGGTATCGTGGCGGCGGCGGCCCGGCGCGGTTGGGCACGGTGGTATCGTGCCCTACCGCGCGCGCAGCCCGGCCCCCGCAGGGGGACACGCCCAAGCGAGCAGTTGCGGTTTCGCGGTTCCCGGGGTTCGGCGACACCCTTCGACTCCGATGACGACGACAGCCACGGACACGGACGGCGGCGGACTGCGCGACCCCTGGGTGATCCCGGGGCTCGCGCTGCTGGCCGTGCTCACCGTGCTGGCGCTCCTCCTCTACCGCAGCGCCCCGCAGAGCGCCGCCGAGGTGAGCCGCGCCACCTGGGTGTCGGTGGCGCCCGACGCCTTCACCCCGCGCATGGCGCGCGCGCGCGAGCGGGTGAGCGCGGCGCTCCGGGCACGCGCCGCGGGCGACACGGCGGGCGCCCTGGCGCGCTACGCGGAGGCCGAGGAGGAGGCGCTCTCGGCGCGCGAGCGGGCGGGGGACAGCACGCGGGTGGCCGCGGCGACGGAGCTGTGGGCGGGCGCCGCGCTCGACCGCGCGGAGCTGATGCTGGCCGCCGGCGCGCGCCCCTGGTACCGCGGCGACGACGAGCAGCTCCTGCGCGAGGCGATGACGATCGTGCAGGGCGTGCGCTCCGCGCCGACGTCGCCGGGGGCGCGGCAGCGGGCGGACGCGCTGGCCGCGCGCATCGAGCGGCAGCTCCGCACGGGGCCGCTGGAATGGCTGCCCAGGTGAGGGCGGGGATGACGGCCGCCCAGCGCGCGGTGGCCGCGGCGCTCCTCTTCTTGGCCGCGGGGGTGCTGGCCGGGGTCGCGCCGGTGGAGGGCGGGGTGGAGTACCGCTCCTTCGGCCTGGTGGAGGGGCTGTTCGCGCTGCTGCTGGCGTACCTGCTGGTGCTGCGCGGCGCCTGGCCGAGGCCCGCGGGGGTGGCGGGGTGGGCGGCCGCCGCCTACGGGACGGTGGCGACGGCGCAGGTGCTGGAGCTGCTCTTCCCGCCGCCCGGGCTGCTGGAGTGGGTGGTGGTGGCGGGGGTGGCGATCGCCGCCTGGGGCGTGTTCGCCGGGGGGACGCGCCGGCGGCTGGTGGCCTCGCTCGCCAGCCTGGCCATCCTGCTGGCGCTGCTCAAGTTCTCGATGATCCCCGTGCTCTGGGAGCGCGTGGGCCCCGCGCCGGGGACGGCGTTCGGGCTGGGTGACCTGGCCGAGAGCGCCCGGCGCGTCTTCGCGGACTACCGCCCGGTGCGCCCCGCCGGGCAGCTCGTCGGCTTCGTTGCCGTCTGCTGCTGGGCCCTGGCGACGCGCCTCCTCTGGCCCCCCGAGCCGGGGCGGGCCGCCGTCGTCGCGGAGGTCCCCGACGACGCCGATCCGGTCCAGGCCTAGCTCTCCGAGCTCAGCACGAACTGGTTGCCGTCCGCGTCCTTGAAGACGGCGGAGGTGCCCCAGCTCTCCTTCTTCGGCGGCTGCTGGAACTCCACGCCGCGGCCGCGCAGCTCCTCGTACGTCTTCTCCACGTCCTGCGTCGCCCACGCCATGGGCACGAAGCTCCCGACGCGGTCCTCCTGCCCCGTGGGGGTGAAGAGCACCACGTGCGTCTCCGCTCCGGGCACCTCCAGCTCGATCCAGCGCTGACCGGGACCCATCGGCACGTCCTGCACAAGCTTGAACCCCACCTTCCGCGTCCAGAACTCGAGGGCGCGGTCCTGGTCGGCCGTGGGGATGCTGACGAATTTCACTCTGCTGATCATGGTCGGGCTCCGGTCGAAAGTGCGAAGTGCGAAGTGCGAAATCAACTCTCAGCGGGCGATCCGGAATCCGGGTCGCGCTCTCCGGCGCTCCAGTCGGCGGCGCGGCGCTGCAGCTCCTGGGGCGAGAGGTCTTCGATGCGGCTGCCCACGCTCCAGCGGTGGCCGAACGGGTCGCGCACGATGCCGTAGCGGTCGCCCCAGAAGGCGTCCTGCACCGGCATCAGCACCTCGGCGCCCGCGTCCAGGGCCCGCTGGAAGACGGCGTCGACGTCGTCCACGTACAGGTGCAGCGTCACCGGCGTGCCGCCCAGCGTCTCGGGGGAGACGACGCCCCAGTCCGGGAACTCGTCGTTGATCAGGAAGCGCGAGTCGCCCAGCAGCAGCTCCGAGTGCATCACCGTCTTCCCGTCGGGCGCCAGGTTGCGCAGCAGCTCGTGCGCGCCGAACGCCGCGTGGTAGAACGCCACCGCCCGCTCCACCCCGCGCACCACCAGGTGCGGCGTGAGGGTGTGGAAGTCCTCGGGGACCCGGCTCACCGGCTGCGCCATCGCTCACCCCCTCCTCATCCCTGGTCCGCGGATCCGCCCTCCGGCCCGGGTCCGGAGCGCCCCGGCAGCAGCCCGCGCGCGGCCGACGCGTCCACCAGCGTCGCCAGCCTCTGCGCCTCGGCCTCGGCGACGCGGCGGCCGAAGCCGGTCAGCCGGTAGTAGCGGCGGCGCTCGTCGTCTTCGGGGCCGGCGCGGTCGCCGGCCTCCTCGATCAGCCCGTCCACCAGCATGCGCTGGATGGAGCGGTAGAGCGTGCCGGGGCCCAGGCGCACCTGGCCCGCGGTCAGCTCCTCCACCTCCAGCATGATGCCGTAGCCGTGCGCCTCTCCGTCCGCCAGCACCAGCATGATGTGGAAGACGGCCGGCGTGAGCGGCACCAGCTCTCGCGGGTCGCGCGGGTCGGTCACGTCGGCGTGCTCACTCCAGTGTGGATATATCCACGGCGGATATAATAAGGACGTGAGACCCCGCTGTCAACCGGTCCCGGCGTCCTGGACCTAAGTGGTGATTCTAACAGTATTTATATGTGTGGATCGATCCCGTGGACACTTCCTGACGAGGGACACTGAGCGAAGGCCGCCGTCCTGAGGTCCCTCCGGGCAGGAAACTTGTAACAGCCTCCGTGGCTCCACGCAGACACGAGTCGGCTCGTCAAAGGGAGAAAATGAGCACGTCCGTCGCGCAGGCAGAGGCGCTGCACACCACCACGGGGGATTTCCCGCTGCACGAGTACCGCCTCGAGCTGGGTGGGCGGGAGTGGAGCGTGCTGCACACGGGCGCGGTGCTGACCCACGTGGACGAGTGGAACTTCTTCCGCGAGCTGAAGGACCGCCTGCCGTACGGGGTCGCCCTCTGGCCCGCCGCCATCGCCCTGGCCCACGAGGTCGCCTCGCGCGCGGACGGCTTCCGGGGCGCGAGGGTCCTGGAGCTGGGCGCCGGGACGGGGCTGCCGGGGATCGTCGCCGCGTCGCTCGGCGGGCGGGTGGTGCAGACCGACCGGCACGAGCTGGCGATGTCGGTCTGCCGGCGCAACGGCGAGCGCAACGGCGCCGGGGCGATCGAATACCGCGTGGCGGACTGGGCCGACTGGGACGACGCCGGGCGCTACGAGTGGATCCTGGGCTCGGACGTCCTCTACGCCGAGGCGGGGCATCCGCACCTGCGCCGGATCTTCGAGTCCAACCTGGCGCCGGGGGGGCGGGTCCTGCTCTCCGACCCGTTCAGGGCCGCGAGCTTCCGCCTGCTGGAGGAGCTGGAGGCGGACGGCTGGAGGATCACGCTGGCCAAGTGGAGCGTGGGCGAAGAGGACGATCTGCGTGCCATCGGGCTCTTCGAGCTGGAGCCGCCGCGGCAGGGCGGAGGCCCGCCGGGCGGCGACGGTTGACATAAGTCTGCCATCTGCATATACTTGAGGCCCTTCGCGATACGGGCGGCGGCGCTGCCCGGGGCAACGGGACGGTGAAAACGCCCGTTGACAAACGCGATGCAGGATGGTAAGTTAGAGGGCTCCGCAGCGCTTGCTTCGCTGCGACCAGGCTGATTGAAAACAAGGGTAGAGGGCTGGGTGTGAAGTCGAGCGAGACTCGACGCACCGAAGCGTGTTCTTAGGAACGGTGGACCGGGTAGGAATATCCGGTCAAGCGAACAAGGGCGCACGGTGGATGCCTTGGCACGGACAGGCGAAGAAGGGCG
>DASVWD010000089.1 GCA_036389795.1 Longimicrobium sp. | reverse complement strand
CATGTGCGCGTTGGCGTGGATGTCGGCGCGGCCGGCGAAGCGCGCGCGCTGCACCTCGCGCGCGCGGCTCACCCGCTCGCGGATCGCCTGGCTCGGCTCGCCCTGGCGCCGGTCCGCCAGGTCGCGCCAGCGCACGGCCGGGACCTCCACGTGCAGGTCCAGGCGGTCCAGCAGCGGCCCCGACACGCGCGAGAGGTAGCGCTGCACCGCCTGCGGGGCGCAGGTGCACTTGCGCTGGCCGTCGCCGTGGTAGCCGCACGGGCACCCGTGCAGATAACAATTGCCATCTAGAGCAGGTCCACGAAATTACGCAATTCGATCGGCAGCGGCCCTGCGGGTGGAAGGTTCGTTCGCTTGGCGATTCCACCACCTGCGTCACGAACTCGGATTGACTCAGCTTCAGGTCGCGCTCCTGATGGGAACGACGGTTTCGACCATCAGCAACTGGGAGTGCGGACGATCTATACCGCACCGCTCGCATCGCGAGTCGGTTGATTGGCTATTCCAAATGCACAGAGTACGGGAACGGAGTCTAACGCAAGGGACATCATGGCCGAGCCCACCCACGGAGCCGGCGGGCAGTCGTCCACCGATCGGGCAACTGGGCGTGCGGGACGAGTGGATCGGTGGGGCGCCGGACGCGTTCCTGCGCCGCGTCTCCGAGGAGTGACTGTTTTGTGACTGTTGCTGTTTCGACAACAAAGGCCCCGCAACGTAAACCGATGCGGGCCTTAGTTTGGGTATGGGCTTGGGAGGATTCGAACCTCCGACCTCACGCTCATCAGACGGCGCAGTCCCGTAAAGCCCTATGACGCAGCGCACGGAAATCCGCACAGGCACAGAGAAACCGTCACCTGCCGTAATTTTCCGCGTTCGCTCATCTGCTGGAAAATCGTCCAAGAAATCGTCCAAGCCATCCCGAGCCGCTACCGGTGGTCGGACTGAGCCGACCGGTACGGCGACAGGCTGACGCGGGCACTCTCGGGACTGCTGGCGGACGGCCTTCGGAACTGAAGCGGGGAGTCGCAATCATGCATCATGCATTGCGCACGAGCATGGGCTAAGCCTGCCTTGTTCACGCAGCACCTGCGTGGTGCTCGTCGCCCACGCCCAGATACCTTTTCCAGGATTCCTCGCAAGCCCGTGGAGAGGTCCCACAGCACGGCGGGCAGTACGAGGCGGCCGCCCTGGGGACCGGGCGAGAACCGTAGCTTGCAACACGTGGCAACGCACCGCGGCGGGTCCGCCGTGCACCAGCAGGGCGAGAGGAGCGCCACCGCGCCGCACCCGATCCCGGGCACCGTACCCTCCGGCTGGATCAGGCCAGCGTCAGGGGACCGACCCTGGCCTCGCCGCGCAGGAGGCGGCCCAGGCGCGCGATACCCTCCTCGATCTTCTCCACCGGCAGGCTCGCGAAGCACAGGCGCATGCAGTGGGCCGCCTGCCGAGGGTCGTGGGCGCAGAAGGCCGCTCCCGGCACGAACGCCACCTGCTCGGAGGCCACGGCGCGCCGGAGGAGCTCCACCGCATCCCCCCCGGCCGGGAGGCTCGCCCACACGAACATCCCGCCCGCCGGCACGCTCCAGCGCACCGTGCGGGGAAAGTGCCGCTCCAGGGCCGCCAGGATGGCGTCGCGGCGGGCCCGGTACTCCGCCCTGAGCCGGTCCAGGTGCGCCGGGAGCGCCCCCGAGTCGAGGAAGGCGGAAAGGCACCGCTGCGCCAGCGAGGTCACGTCCAGGTCGCTGCCGTGCTTGAGGATGGAGAGCGTCGGCACGAGCGCCTCGGGAACCACCATCCACCCCACGCGCAGCCCGGGGGCGAGGATCTTGGAGAACGACCCCACGTACAGCACCCAGTCCGCGTCCAGGGCCCGCAGCGCCGGCACCTGCGCGCCGTCGTAGCGGAGGAAGCCGTAGGCGTCGTCCTCCACGAGCGGCACCTCGAAGCGCCGGGCCAGCTCCACCAGCCGCAGCCGCCGCTCGATGCCGAGCGACACCCCCAGCGGATTGTGGCCCTCGGGGATCAGGTAGACGAAGGCGGGGCGCGCGCCTCCCTCCAGCAGCGCCTCGAGGGCGTCCACGTCGATCCCGCCCGCGTCGGACGGCACGGTCAGGATCTCGGGGCGCAGCGGCTTCACCGCGCCGTGGATCCCGTCGTAGACCGCGGCCTCCAGCGCCACCTGCCCCCCCTCGTCCAGGAGGAGGCGGGCCAGCAGGCTCATCCCCTGCTGCGCCCCCGTGGTGAGGAACACCTGCTCCTCCCGGCACCGCACCCCCCGCTCGGCCATCATGCGGACGATCTGCCGCTTCAAAGGCACGAAGGGAACGCCGTACTGGAGCGTCAGAGGGTCCGCCTCCAGCGCCCGCCGGGTCGCCTGCAGGTACGCCTCCGTGGGGAGGAGCTCCGCCGCGGGCATCCCCAGCGCGAAGGAGAGCAGCCCCGGGCGCGCCAGGAGGGGGAGGATCTCCCGCAGCTCCGACGGGGCGCACGTCCGCGTCCAGGCGGCCAGCGCCCGCTCGATCGCGGGGCGGTCCGGGGCATCCACGATCGTCGCGATGGTGTCCGTCATGGTCGACACCGCCTCCTTCCGGCGCTCGGCCGCGTGGTCACAGGGGTCGGGCGGGACCGGCGCTCGCCGCCGGAACCGCCCGCGTTTCTTTTTCGGAGCGGCGCTACCCCTCCCGCAGCGCCTCGGTGGGCTCGATGCGCAGGCTCCGCCGGGCGGGCCCGACCGCCGCGAACAGGCCCACCGCCATCATCAGCGCCGCGACGACGGGCAGCAGCACGGCGCCCCTGCCGTTCAGGACCCCGCCTCCCGAGAGCCGCTCGAGCAGGGCCGCCGCCGCGATCCCCACGGCGACCCCCGCCCCGAGCTGCGCCAGCGCCCGGGAAAAGACCGCCGTGAGGATCTGCCGCGGGGGGGCGCCCAGGGCGGAGCGGATCCCGATCTCGCGCCGGCGCCGGGCCACGGTGAGGGACATGAGCGCGTAGATCCCGGCCGCCGAGAGGAGGAGGACGCTCATCGTCACCAGCGCGAACGCCCATCCCGTCAGCCGGGTCCCCACCTGCTGCTGGCGGTAGACCTCGTCCAGGGGGAGGATGTCGTGCAGACGCAGGTTCGGGTCGAGCGACGTGGCGATCTCGCGCAGCCGCTCGTCGTAGGCCGCCGGGGCGCCCCCCCTCATCCGCAGGGCGAGGCGCACCGGGTACACCTGCCCGGGCGCCAGGGGATGGTACAGCCGGGCCTCGGGCATCCGGGGCTCCAGCGCGGCCGCGGGGAGGTTGCTCACCACCCCCACGATCTCGTACCAGCGCCCCTCCCTCACGTCGGGCGGAGCCTCCTGGTCGCGGGTGGCGACGTAGCGGACGCGGCGGCCCACGGCGTTGCCGCCGCCCAGGAGCTGCTCTGCGAACCGCTGGTTCACGACCACCGCGGTCGCCGCCGTGTCGGCCTCTCCGGAGTAGAACTGCCGCCCCGCCAGCATCCGCGCGTCGAAGGCGTCGAAGAAGCCGGCGTCCACCCGGAGGCGCCGCACCTGCCGGCCGGTCCCGGACCCCGCCGCCGGCTCTGCGCCGTCCACCTCGACGTAGGCCGTCGGCTCCGGCCCGGGGATCTCGGTCATGACCGTCACGGCGGAGACGCCCGGCTCGGCCTCCAGGCGCCTCTCCAGTTCGGCCACGAGGGCGGCGTAGCGCGAGGCGAACCGCTGCTGCTCGGCCGCCCCGGCCGCGCCGGCCGCGCGATCCCCCCGGTCCATCCCCACCTGGGTGGTGAGGTACTCCCCGGCCGCGAACCCGGGCTCGAACGCCGCGTGCCGGAGCGAGTCCCACACCGTGAAGACGGCCGCGGGGAGGACGGCGACGGCGAAGGCCACCTGGGCCACGATCAGCGCGGTCCACGTCTTCCCCAGCCGTATCCCGGTGCCGCCGCCCAGCTGGCGTAGCCCCGACTGCAGCCGGCTCCCGGTGGCCTTGACCGCGGGGACCACGCCCGCGATCAGGGCGGCGAGCACCGTGAGCCCCACCACGTAGAGGACCGTGACGAGCGAGAGGCGGAAGTCCATCCAGAAGGGGGCGCCCCCGGACATCTGCTGCTCGACCAGCACCCGCGCCTGCCCCAGGCCCATGCGGGCCAGGAGGAGCCCGACCGCCGCCGCCGCCCCCGCCAGGACGAGCGCCTCCACGAAGAGCTGCCCCACGATGCGGCGGCGGCTGGCCCCCAGGGCGCTCCTCACCGTGATCTCGCCTTCGCGGTTGGCCGTGCGGGCGTACACCAGGATGGCGACGTTCGCGCAGACCACCACCAGGAGGAGGCTGACGAAGAGCTGCATCAGGTGGAGCTCGGCGCGGTCGCCGTCGTCGTCGAGGCCCACCAGCGGGTAGGTGTACGGGACGACGCGGGGCAGGAGCCGCTCGTGGGTCTGCGGGAACTCGGCGGCCCTCCTCCGCCCCACGGCGTCCAGCTCGGCCTGGGCGCCGGCCTCGGTGACCCCGGGCGCCAGGCGGCCGAAGACGAAGGCGACCGACTCCTCGCCCCGGTCGTGGTTGGCCGGGTCGACCCGCAGCGGCGTCCAGAAGCGGTGGTTCACCGGGAAGGCGAAGCCCTCGGGCATCACGCCCACCACCGTGTACCGGGTGTCGCCCAGCTGGAGCGGGCGCCCCACGGCGGCGGGGTCGCCCCCGAAGCGCGTCCGCCACACGTCGTACCCGATCACGACCACCGGCGGGGCCCCCGCCCGCTCGTCTTCCGGGACCAGGTGCCTGCCCAGGAGCGGGGGCACCCGCGCCACCCGGAACCCGGAGGCGGTGATCTCGGCGGTCTGGACCGGCTCGGCCCGCCCGTCGGGGGTGACCAGGTTGCGCCAGTGCGGCCGGAAGGCGCCCAGGACCTCGAACGAGCGGACCTGCTCGCGCCACGCCGCGAAGTCGTCCAGCCAGGGGAGGTCGCGGTGGCCCGTGGCCGAGTTCCAGTTCTGGACCGCGACCACGCGCTCGCCCTCGTCGAGGGGGAGCATGGTGTCCATGTACGCCTGGCTGATGTCGAAGAAGGCCGCGCCGATGGCGATGGCCACCGCCATCCCCACGCCGCCGACCAGCGTCAGGCCCGGGTACTTGACCAGCATCCGCGCGGCCAGCTTGAAATCCAGCCAGGAGATGCCACTCCTCATCACGCCTTCTCCACCGGTTGGAGGGTTCGCGGTGCGCCCGCTCGCGCGCACCGGTTGCGGAGCGCCGCAGCCGTCACAGGTACAGCTCCACCTTCTCGGATCCCGTCTCGGGGGCGTCCGCCGACGGGTCGGGGATCAGGTTGGGGGGGACCACCACCTCCGCCCGCTCGGCGCCCACCGCGGCCGCCATCCCCACCAGCGTGGGGGTGGCGAACAGCGCCTGGATCCCCGCGTGCAGCCCCCGCCGCTTCATCCGCTGGATGAGCCGGAGCGCCAGGAGCGAGTGGCCGCCCAGCCTGAAGAAGTTGTCCCACCGCCCCACCCGCTCCACGCCCAGCAGCTCGGACCAGATCTCGGCCAGCGCCGCCTCGGTCTCGCCCACGGGCGCCTCGTAGCCGCGCCGCGCGAACGCGTCGCCCTCCGGCGCCGGCAGCCCGCGCCGGTCCACCTTCCCGTTCGGCGTCAGCGGCAGCGCCTCCAGGCGCACGTACGCCGCCGGAACCATGTGCTCCGGGAGCCGCTCGCCCAGGTGCCGCCGCAGCGCCTCCGGCTCCACCGCCCCGGCCGCGCCCACGCAGTACGCCACCAGCCGCCGGTCGCCGGGCGTGTCCTCGCGCGCCACCACCACCGCCTCGCGCACCCCCGGGTGCTCCAGCAGCCGCGCCTCGACCTCGCCCGGCTCGATCCGGTAGCCCCGCACCTTCACCTGCTCGTCGCCGCGGCCCAGGAACTCCAGCGTCCCGTCCGC